>NZ_FR886722.1:11448-26895 GCF_000436615.1 Blautia sp. CAG:237 | reverse complement strand
GAATCCCTACACGATCCAGAAGGGCTTCCGCTATCTGAAGCACTATGGACCGAAGGAATTCTGGATCCGTCTCCATGAACGTTTTGAGCCGGAAGAAGTTCCCTATGGTCCGTGGTATGAAGCGTATATTCCGGATAAGGCGGAACTTGAGAAGCAGAAGAAACATAAGTTTGCATACACACCGCGGATCAGTGTTGCTGTGCCGGCATTCCGTACACCGGAGGTTTTTCTGCGCCAGATGATCCAGTCACTTCTTGACCAGACCTATCCGAACTGGGAACTCTGTATTGCAAATGGAAGTCCGGATGATACGGAGATGACAGCCATCCTTAAGGAATATGCGTCAGCAGATCGGAGGATCTGCGTCAGAGATCTGCGCGAGAATCTGGGAATCGCAGGAAATACCAATGCGGCACTTACGATGGCATCAGGAGAGTTTGTGGGTCTTCTGGATCACGATGACCTTCTGGCACCGAATGCCCTTTATGAGATCGTTAAGAAACTCAATGAGGACAGAGAACTGGATGCCGTTTACACAGACGAGGACAAGGTTACAACAGACTTAAGTGAACATTTCCAGCCTCATCTGAAACCGGATTTCAACCTGGATCTCCTGAGGTCCAACAACTATATCTGTCACTTTTTTGTAGTCCGCAAGACTATCGTGGATAAGGTCGGCGGTTTCCGTCAGGAATTTGACGGGGCACAGGATCATGACTTTATTTTCCGCTGTGTGGAGGAAGCTTCCGGCAGAGTCGGACATGTACCGGAGATCGTTTATCATTGGCGTACACACAAGGCATCGACTGCAGATAATCCTGCCAGCAAGATGTATGCGTTTGATGCAGGCAAAAGAGCAATCGAAGCACACCTCAAGCGCGTGGGCGTAGAGGGTGAAGTAAGCCATACACCGGATCTTGGATTTTTCCGCGTGAAATATCCGGTCCACGGAGAGCCTATGGTTTCTATCATCATCCCAAATAAGGATGAGAAGGAATCCTTACAGGCATGCATAGAATCCATCAGGGAAAAAACAGAATATCAGAATTACGAGATCCTGATCATTGAGAATAACAGTACTTCCGAGGAGATCTTTCATTATTACAAAGAACTCTCCAGAGATCCAAAGATCCGTCTGCTCAGATGGAAGAAGGAATTCAACTATTCTGCCATCAACAACTATGGTGTCCGCCATGCAAAGGGCGATTACTTACTGTTCCTTAACAATGATGTGACGGTGATCACACCGGGCTGGATCAAAGAAATGCTCGGTGTCTGCCAGCGAAGAGAGGTCGGGGCGGTCGGCGTGAAGCTGATCTATCCGGACAATACGATCCAGCATGCAGGCTGTGTGATCGGTATCGGCGGCATTGCAGGCCATATGTTTGTTGACATGCCGGCGAACAGAACCGGGTATCTCCACAAGGCTTCGATCCTTCAGGATATGAGTGCTGTGACTGCGGCGTGCATGATGATGAAGCGCAGTGCATTTGAGGAAGCAGGCGGATTTACAGAGAAACTGTCTGTTGCATTTAACGATGTGGATCTGTGTCTGAAAGTTCGTAAGAATGGAAGTCTGATCGTGTATGATCCATATGTTCAGTTATATCATATGGAATCCAAGACGAGAGGTGCAGAGGACAGCGAGGCGAAGGTCAGACGTTTTCAGGAAGAAATTGAATACATGCGCTGTCAGTGGATCGACATCCTCAGGAAAGGTGATCCTTACTATAACAAGAATCTGTCTCTGACCAAATGGAATTACTCCCTTCGTCCGATCCGGGGAATGGAGAATAAGGAGAAATAATATGGAAGTATCGGTTGTCATACCGAATTATAATGGAATTGCGTTTCTGGACAGCGTACTTGCAAGTCTGGAAGGGCAGACACTCAAAAATTTCGAAGTGATCTTTGTGGATAATGGTTCTTCTGACGGAAGCTGTTCTTTCGTTGCGGGCAATTATCCGTGGGTGCATATCATTGAACTGCCTGAAAATTATGGTTTCTGCAAGGCAGTTAATGAAGGGATCAAAGCTTCCAGAGCACCGTATGTCCTTCTTCTGAACAATGATACAGAAGTGAAAGAGGATTTTCTGGAAGAGATGGTCGCCGCGATCCGCAGGCACAAGAGAGCTTTTTCCTGTGCGGCGAGAATGGTGCAGTATCATGACAGAGACCGCCTGGATGATGCAGGCAATTTCTACAATGCACTTGGCTGGTCTTTTGCGAGAGGCAAGGGCAGGGATATCCATACGTATGAGAAGGAAGAACAGATATTTTCCTCCTGCGGCGGTGCTGCGATCTACAGAAGAAAACTTTTTGAAAAGATTGGATATTTTGACGAAGAACATTTTGCATATCTGGAAGATACGGATATCGGATACCGTGCAAGGATCTACGGTTACGAGAACTGGTATGCGCCAAAGGCGGTCGTTTACCATGTGGGAAGCGGCACGAGCGGATCCAGGTATAATTATTTCAAGACCAGATATTCTTCAAGAAACAACGTTTATCTGATCTACAAAAATATGCCGCTGCTTCAGATTATTCTGAATCTTCCGTTCCTGGCAGCAGGATTTTTGATCAAGTTTTTGTTTTTTGCTGTCAAGGGCATGGGCAAAGAATATCTGGCAGGTATAAAGAATGGATTTTCCATCAGCCACAAGGGTCGAAAAGTCCCGTTTTCGATGAAACATCTGCCAAATTATGCCAGGATTCAGCTGGAATTATGGAAGAATATTTTTGTCAGATTTACTGCGTAAAGGCGGATTTACAGATCGCAGAGCTAAATTTTATAAAATAAAATTTGGTATTTTATTGATTTTGACAGTCAACTATTATAAGATAAACACACATAATGAAACAGTGAGGTGACAGAAATTGATTCAGGATAATCAGAAGAATTTCAGTCGTCTCCAGATGTTAATTGATGCCGTTGTAATTGCGGTTGCTTATGTCCTTGCGTGGATGATCCGTTTTATCGGACCGTTTTCGTATTCGGCAGTCCGGGCACTGGCGTTTGAGCAGTATATGTTTGCCCTGATCTTTATTATTCCGGGCTATCTGCTGCTATACCAGGCGTTTACCTTGTATGAACCTTTGCATCTGCAGGGGCGGCGGCTTGTGCTTGCCAATATTGTCAAGGCAAATGTTCTGGGACTTCTTCTTGTAGTATTCAGTCTTTATATGATCGGAGAGCCTGATTTTTCCAGACTTACGGTCTATATTTTCTGTGTAGTTAACATCTTTATGGAATGGGGAGTCAGACTTCTGATCTATTCTATCCTTAAGGATATGCGAAAGAGGGGACTGAACCAGAAGCAGATACTGCTGGTAGGTTACAGCCGTGCAGCGGAAGAGTACATTGACAGAATTAAGGAGAATCCTCAGTGGGGATATATCGTCCGTGGAATTCTGGATGACAATGTACCGGCGGGAACCCTCTATAATGGAGTAAAGGTGATCGGACGTATTGCGAATCTGACCGTGATCCTTCCTGCAAACAGACTGGATGAGATTGCAATTACATTGGGATTAAGTGAATATTATCGTCTGGAGGAGATCGTTGCAATGTGCGAGAAATCCGGAGTACACACGAAGTTTATTCCGGACTACAATAAGATCATTCCTACAAAGCCATATACGGAGGATATACTGGGACTTCCGGTGATCAATATCCGTTATGTGCCGCTGAGTAATACATTTAATGCCATGGTCAAGAGAACTATGGATGTTGTAGGTTCTATTATGGCGATTATTGTTTCTTCGCCGGTCATGCTTCTGATGTGTATCCTTATCAAGCTGACCTCACCAGGACCGCTGATCTATAAGCAGGAGAGAGTGGGACTTCACAACAAGACTTTCCGTATGTACAAATTCCGTTCCATGGAGATTCAGCCGGAGGCCGAGGAGCGTAAAGCGTGGACGGTCAAAAACGACCCGAGAGTTACCGGAATCGGCAAGTTCATGCGAAGGACAAGTATCGATGAACTTCCACAGCTTTTTAATATTCTGAAAGGCGATATGAGCCTGGTAGGACCAAGACCGGAAAGACCTTTCTTTGTAGAGAAATTCCGTGAGGAAATACCGAGATACATGGTCAAGCATCAGGTGCGTCCCGGACTTACAGGATGGGCACAGGTCAATGGTTACCGCGGAGATACATCCATCAGGAAGCGTATAGACTGTGACCTGTACTACATTGAGAACTGGAGCATCGGATTTGACATAAAGATTTTGTTCCTGACAATTTTCAAAGGCTTTATTAACAAAAATGCATATTAAGTAAGAAGGAGAAAAGATGGCAAGAAAACCAAAATCAAAAAAGAAAAAGATACTTTTTGCGGTTGAGATCATTGTACTTCTGGTATTTATCGGCGGACTTTATGTTTACGGTCAGCTGAATACCAAACTGGACAAGATCCAGCAGCCGGTATTGGACGAAAGCAAGATCCAGGTAAACCAGGAAGTACAGGATTCCATTGATTCTGAGACCTCCACACTGACCGGATATACCACATACGCTCTGTTTGGTATTGACCACCGTGACAAGAACACTGCTCTTGGTGGAGAAAACAGTGATACAATTATTATTGCAAGTGTCAACAACGACACCAAGGACGTTAAACTTGCATCTGTTTACCGTGATACACTTCTGAACATGGGATTCAGTGACAAGGAAACCTATTCTAAGGCAAATGCCGCATATGCTTATGGAGAAGCAGAGCAGGCAATCACCATGCTGAATACAAACCTTGACCTGAATATTTCTGATTACGCGACCGTAAACTTCAATGCGCTGACAACCATTATTGATGACCTTGGCGGTCTGGATATGGATATGTCCTATGCAGAGATCGTTCATATGAACAACTACTGTGTGGAAACCGCAGAAGAAACAGAAAAAGATTACACACCGATCGAACTTCCGGAAGAACCGGAGGACATCGAAAAAATCCAGTATACTTACCATCTGAACGGTGTACAGGCAACTTCTTACTGCCGTATCCGTTATACAGCAAGCCTGGATATGGGACGTACAGAACGTCAGCGAAAAGTTATCCAGATGATCGTTGACAAAGCAAAATCAGCAGGACTGAGCACGATCTTCAAGATCATGGATGATGTATTCCCGATGGTAACCACTTCCATGGACAAGACAGAGATCCTTCAGATGCTTCCGACACTCATCGGATACAGCGTCAACGATACAACCGGTTTTCCAAGTTCTTTCAAGTTCTCCAATGTTAAGGGAAGCGTTATCGTGCCGACCTCACTGGAGTCAAACGTTATTGAACTTCACAAATTCTTGTATGACGATCCGAACTATACACCTTCTGCAACAGTACTTGCAAACAGCCAGAGAATCCTTGAAATCGTCGGCGGTGAGGCAAGTCTGGATGATACACAGAAAGTAACCGAGGAAAACAGTGCAAATGATACCGTTATTTATGAGAATAACGGAACAACATGGGAAAATACTGCCGGAAGTGACGACAGTGGAAGCACTGATAATGATTACACCGGAGGAGATACAACCGGAGGAGATACAACCGGAGGAGATACGACCGGAGGAGATACAACCGGAGGAGATACCTCTGGCGGTGATGATTACACCGGAGGAGATACAACCGGAGGAGATACTTCCGGTGGTGATGATTATAACGGAGGAGATACAACCGGAGGAGATACTTCTGGCGGCGATGATTCTGGCGGAGGAGATACAACCGGAGGAGATACTTCCGGCGGCGATGACGGCGGTGATTACTCCGAACCTGATTATGGCGGAGACGGCGGCGGTGAAGACATTGCAACAGAATCCGTAGAAGCAGCTTAAGCTACGAAACAATGATATAAGATGATCAGAAGGGAATTTCTCAGGCAGGAATTCCCTTCTGTTATAAATGGAGATTTATACAATGGAAAAAACAACAGATGTGATCATTCCCACATATCGCCCGGGAAAAGAATTTGGCAGGCTGATCGAGCGTCTTCAGAAACAGAGCTGCCCGATCCACAGAATCATCATAATGAATACAGAGGAGAAATTCTGGAATAAAGAATGGGATGAGAAATATCCATTTCTGGAAGTTCATCATATCCCGAAAGCAGAATTTGATCACGGCGGCACCAGGAAAAAAGCAGCCGCGCTGTCTGAGGCAGATATCATGGTATTTATGACACAGGATGCACTTCCGGCAGACAAAGAGCTGATTCAGAATCTGACAGGAGCACTTTGTTCTGATGAGCAGATCGGGGCTGCCTATGCCAGACAGCTTCCGAATGCCGAGTGTAGTTTTGTGGAGCGTTACACGAGATCTTTCAACTATCCGGAAATTTCCTGCGTTAAGACGAAGGCTGATCTTCCCAGGTATGGTATCAAGACATATTTCTGCTCCAATGTATGTGCTGCTTATAAGAAAGATATTTTTGAGAAGCTTGGAGGCTTTGTAGAGCGGACAATCTTTAATGAGGATATGATCTATGCCGGAAATCTGATCCAGGCAGGATACGGGATCGCCTATGCCGCAGATGCAAAGGTGATCCATTCTCACAATTATTCCTGCATGCAGCAGTTTCACAGAAACTTTGACCTGGGTGTTTCACAGGCAGAGCATCCGGAAATTTTTGCATCGGTGAAATCAGAAGGTGAGGGCATCCGCCTGGTGAAGCAGACATTCCGCTATCTCCTTTCCAGAGGAAAGATCTGGCTGATCCCGGGTTTTGTCATGCAGTCAGGATGCAAATATGCGGGATATCTGGCAGGTAAAAAATATCAAAAACTTCCTCGCAGAGTCGTTATGTGGTGTACAATGAGTCCCTATTACTGGAAGGCATTCTGACCAGACTGAGAGAAGGGAAACAAACAGCAACACACGCTTTTTTAAAGGAGTTATCACACTTTGAACACAATTGACTGATACACTGTTTTCATACAAGAAAAGGATAAGAGAAAGGAGCAGAAAGATGGACGATGAAAGAAGATGGAATTCGGCTCCGCAGTATGAGAAGACAGTAGAAGATTCGAATGTGCCGCCTTCCTACGCACACTATCATATGCATCAGGGAACAACGACGCAGAATTCAGGAACATCAGATAAAAGAGTGACTCCAGGAAAACAGAAACCACAGAACAGACTGGGCACCACGATTGGACTTGCAGTTGTATTTGGTCTGGTAGCAGGCATTGTTTTTCAGGGTGTGAATCTGGCAGCAGGTTTTATAACAGATACGACACAGACAGATACCGTGCAGGAACAGATAGATACAGCACAGCTTGTGACAGAAGCATCTGCTGATTCAGGAACAGGGCAGGAAGACACAGCTGCCACGGGAACAGCAGGAAGTGTAGCAAGTGTGGCCAGGGCAGCGATGCCGACGGTCGTGGCGATCACATCAGTAAGCATTCAGGAAATTCCGTATTATTTCGGATTTGGATTTTCTTCCAGAAGCACACAGCAGTATTCCAGTGAGGGCAGTGGATCAGGCATTATCGTTGGGGAAAATGACGACGAACTCCTGATCGCGACCAATAATCATGTAGTATCCGGAGCGACGACCTTAAGTGTCTGCTTTATGGGCGATGATGTGGTCAGCGCAGAGCAGGAAGCAGCAGAGACTGCTTCTGACAGCACCGGAGATGTCAATGTAGAGGATGCTGTCAGTGCCAAGATCAAGGGAACAGATGAGACAAACGATCTGGCGGTGATCGCAGTTGCGAAGTCGGATATTCCGGCAGATACACTTTCCAGTATTAAGATCGCACAGCTTGACACTTCAGATGATCTGGATGTTGGAGAGCAGGTAGTTGCAATTGGTAATGCGCTTGGTTACGGACAGTCTGTAACTTCCGGCTGGATCAGCGCATTGAACAGAACCATTTCTACAGATGATACGACCGGATCCGGACTTATTCAGACAGATGCGGCAATCAACCCGGGTAACAGTGGTGGTGCGCTTCTCAACATGAAGGGTGAGGTTATCGGAATCAATTCAGCCAAGTTTGCAAGTAATGCAGTAGAAGGAATGGGATATGCTATTCCGATTTCCAAAGCACAGCCGATCCTGGAGGAACTGATGAGCCGTCAGACAAGAGACAAGGTAGACAGCTCGGAAGCGTCTTATCTGGGAATTACACCAGTAGATCTTTCTTCTGAGACAATGGAGATGTTTGACATGCCTGTAGGTGTTTTTGTAAGCGAAGTAAGCGAAGGTGAAGCTGCTGCGAACGCAGGGATCCAGAAGGGTGACATCATCACGGGATTTGACGGACAGGCAGTTACTGGCAGGGATGATCTTGAGAGCAAGATGGTCTATTATGCAGCCGGTGAGACGGTTGATGTGACGATTTCAAGGGCAGAGGATGGACAGTACGAGGAACAGACTGTGCAGGTAACTCTGGGGAAACGCCCGAAGTCAGGATATGGAGACTGAAGCGTGGTTATAGGATAAGTATTTTATAAAAACTTTAGTTTACAGTTTGGATGGTTATGATATAATGAACGCATAGGCTCTGGACCAGGATCAGGTTCGGGGGCCTGTGCGTTCTGTATTTTACAGAACCAAAACCGAAAGGAGCAAATTATGTCAGATAAATACAACGATGATATCATAGAGGAAGAGATTCAAAATGAGGATGACGACAACAAGTATGAATCGGAGAAATTCTGTACCCTCTGCCGCAGATCAGAGAAGCAGGCGGGTAAGATGATCGATCTTCCAAATAACATACATATCTGTTCGGACTGCATGCAGAAGAGTTTTGACAGCATGAACCAGCAGATGAGCAGCAGCAATTTTAATTATAATGATTTTTTTAACATGCCGAATATCAGCATGATTGATTTAAGCAGTTTACAGAACCCGACACAGCATCAGAAGGTCAAACCTAAGAAAAAAGAAAAGAAAGCTGAGCCGGTTCTGGATCTTAAGAAGATCCCTGCACCGCACAAGATCAAAGCAACACTGGATGAGTACGTGATCGGACAGGAGCATGCCAAGAAGGTTATGTCTGTGGCGGTCTACAATCACTACAAGAGAGTTGCAACAGATACGATGGACGATATCGCTATCGAGAAATCCAACATGCTTATGATCGGACCGACAGGATGTGGCAAGACCTATCTTGTCAAGACACTGGCGAAGCTTCTGGATGTGCCGCTCGCGATCGCGGATGCGACTTCTCTGACTGAGGCAGGCTATATTGGGGATGACATTGAGAGCGTTGTTTCCAAGCTTCTGGCAGCAGCAGACAACGATGTGGAGAAGGCGGAACACGGTATTATCTTTATCGATGAGATCGATAAGATCGCCAAGAAGAAAAACACCAATCAGAGAGATGTAAGTGGAGAAGCTGTACAGCAGGGAATGCTGAAACTTCTGGAGGGAGCTGATGTAGAGGTTCCGATCGGAGCAAACAGCAAGAATGCAATGGTTCCGCTGACTACAGTAAATACCAGAAATATCCTGTTTATCTGTGGCGGTGCATTCCCGGATATTGAAGACATCATTAAGGAGAGACTGAACAAGCAGGCATCCATTGGATTTTATGCGGACCTGAAGGACAAATACGACAATGATCCACATCTTCTGGAGAAAGTGACCGTAGAGGATCTTCGAAACTTCGGAATGATTCCGGAATTCCTTGGCCGTCTGCCGATCATCTTTACGCTGAACGGACTGGATGAGGATATGATGGTCAAGATCCTTTCTGAGCCACGTAACGCAATTCTCAAGCAGTATCAGAAGCTTCTGGCACTGGATGAGGTGAAACTGGAATTTGACGACGGTGCACTTCATGCGATCGCAGCCAAAGCCATGGAGAAGGATACAGGAGCCAGAGCACTTCGTGCAATTCTGGAGGAATATATGCTGGACATCATGTATGAGATCCCGAAGGATGACAGCATTGGTGAAGTTATCATTACGAAGGAATATATTGAAGGAACCGGAGGACCACAGATCCTGCTCCGCGGGCAGGAAGTTCCACTTCTTACAGAGAATAACTAGGATTTCATAAGAAAGAGAGGAATTTTATTATGGCAAAGGATTTTTTTGGCACCTTAGGAGAAACACTCACAAAGACAGCACGAGAACTGAGCGGCCGTGCAGAGGAAGTCTATGAGACACAGCGCCTCAGAAACAAGATCTCCGGTGAAGAAAGACAGATCAACAAGGCGATGGCAGATCTCGGCAAGATCATCTACAAACGCTACAGAGATGGCGTTCCGGTAGACGAAGAGGAGAAGGCAATCTGTGAACAGATCGATGACAGAATGGCCCAGGTAGACAAATACAAAGAAGAGATGGACGGTGTCAAAGGAAACAGATTCTGTCCATCCTGCGGTAATCCGATTGGCAGAAATGATGCGTTCTGTTCCAGATGCGGGGCAGCCTGCCCGATTCCGGAACCGGAGGAAGAAGCCGGTGATACTGTGGACGGAACAGCCGAGGAGATTTATGAGACCGAGGAAACTTCCGAAGAAGTTGATGTGACAGACGGCACAGAGGAGACAGGGAGTAAAGTCAGCCTCTCCAAAGAAGAGACTGTACAGGGAGAAGTATCAGAGTCAGAGGCGAACGAAGTTCCAGAGAAAGAAGACAGTGTACAGGAAGAAAAAACTGAATAACGAAATCAGATAACAGGAGTGGCGGTTATGAAAGAGAAAGAAAAACGGACGGCAGGATCAGGCGGCAGGCTGGCAAGGTGTCTGCTGCTTACAGTATTGTTTATGATTTTGTCTGCGGGTCTTGTGGCAGTCCCGACATCAGAAACACAGGCCGCATCAACGACAAAAAAGACGGTAAAGATCAAACTGGTGGGTTCCAGTGGGAGATATATCCTTGATACAGGCTATAACTGGTGGCTCAGGGACAAGAATGGCAGAAGTGTCGGCGGTTTCAACTACGTCAAAGTACCAGCAGGGAACCGATTAAAGAGTGGATACTATATGTTTGACAACAGAGGACGTCTCTGTACAGGCAAACATTTCCACAAGGTAAACACGACACTTGGCAGAAAGCAGTTTAAGGGAACCTATTATTTTGGCGGACAGAACGGAAGTCTCTACCGGAAGAAAGGCTGGATCACTGTCGGAGGGAAGAAGTATCTACTCACACCTTATGGCAAGCGTTATGAGAACTGCTGGAGATACGGCTATTATCTTCAGTCAGACGGAACTATTGCCAGAAGTAAGAAAGTACCGCACGGAAGTTACGTGGACTTTGAGGGGCATAAATGCTCCAGAGAGGATATGAAACTGAACAGTCTCAAGAAGAAACTGAGTCAGATGCTGAACAGCTACGGCGGTTCCTGGTCCGTTTATGTCAAAGACCTTAAGAATGGCGGCGTGATCAATCTGAATGACCAGCAAATGTATCCGGCGAGTACGATCAAGGCATTTGTCATGGCATCGACGTTCGACCAGATCAAGCGGGGAAATTTAAGCTATAATGCAACTGTAAAAAGCCTTCTGACAGATATGATCACAGTAAGTGATAATGAGGCATGCAATCAGCTGATCCGATACAACAGCAAATCCAGAAGTTTCCTCGATGGTGCAAGGACGATTAACCGCTATCTGAGTGCCAAAGGCTACACTGAGACAGGCTGTCATCACAGCCTTCATCCGGCCGCTTCTTCTTATGTCGGTGATGGCAGCAGCAATGTATCTTCTGCAAAGGACTGCGGAGTTCTTCTGGAGCGTATTTATAATGGAACCTGTGTGTCATCCAGCTATTCCAGAGCAATGCTGAACCTTCTTCTGAGACAGACAAGAAGATGGAAGATCCCGTCAGGGCTTCCATCGGGAGTCAAAGTTGCAAACAAGACAGGAGAAACTTCAAGTGTTGACCATGACATGGCAATTGTTTTTGGAAAAAAGACAGATTATGTGATCTGTGTATTTTCAAGAACCGGAAGTGAAGGCTATGCGATCCCGCGCATCAAAAGTATTTCGGGAACAGTATACAATTATCTGAACAAATAAAGTTGACAGGAAATGACAGAATGAATTTAAAACAGAAATGCAAAGAAATATCCATGGCACTGGCTGCAAATCTTCTGGTGCTGTTTGTGATGGTGCTGGTAATGCGCCCATCGTTTGAGACAAATGATGATATTGTTTTTGCAGAACTTGGAAGCGGACTGAGAGGAGTGAAGGATGCACACCTGGTATTTCAGAATTACGGGCTGGGTGTGATCTACCGGTTTCTGTACGCAGTGACAGGCAGACTGCCGTGGTACACGATTTTTCAGTATGTGATTCTTCTGGTGGCATTTACTGCAGTGACTTATGTATTAATAAACAGGCTGGAAGGAATTTCCGGCCTGTGTCTTTCTCTGATCCTTGTATGTGGATTTGGTTATGAAGGATACATTCATCTGCAGTTTACCAAGACAGCAGGAATTGCAGCGGCGGCATCCGTTTTTTTACTGCTTTATGTGCTGGAGAAGGAGAGATGGTCCTGGGCTGAGGCTGTCTTTGGTATCTGCCTCGGAATTATGGCTTATATGTACCGGGAGGACCAGTTCTGGGCAAGCTGCGGTCTGATGGCAGGAGCAGGACTTCTTTTCTTATTTGATCTCAGGAAATATAAGGGCAGGAAACTTCGCAGACTGGGACTGTGTGTTTTGACATTTGGAGTCCTTCTGGCGTGTGTGTTTGGCGTGGACAGATGGGATGCTTCAAATTACCAGAGTGCGGAGTGGAAAGAATACCAGGAGTTCAACCAGTTTCGTTCCAGGCTTCTGGACTATGGATTTCCGGATTATGATAGCAATCAGGAAATTTATGAAGAACTCGGGATCAGCAGGGATGCCTATGAACTGTACCGAAGCTGGAATTTCAATGACACAGAGAAATTTAATACAGATGTCATGAAGAAACTGGTGGATCTGAAACAGAAGCGTCCGCTGACAGGAAAGACTGTGACGGCATTTCTGAAGCGGTATCCTTCTGATCTTCTCAAAATGCCGATGTTTTATGTTTTTGCTGTTTTTGTGCTGGTCTGGCTGATCTGGGGACGGAAAGATATCTTTTCCGTACTTTCTGTGCTGGCAGAGTGGATGATGCTCATGGCGGTATATTTTTACCTGTATTATCAGGGGCGGTATATGGTGAACCGTGTCGATGTCGGTCTGTGGTTCAGCGCATGTCTCGTGATGCTGTGGATCATTTCAGCAGGAAAACTCAGGCATATGGATGCGAAGATATCTGTGGTATTGTGCATAGTATGTGTGGCAGCAGGGCAGTTTTTGATGTACAGAGACTGGAGGATCATGACTTCGACTATCCCGGAGGCAAGAGTGAGCCAGAGGGCAGTTCTGGAAACGCTCGGAACAGATAAGGAGCATACGTATCTGGCAAAGAGTGGAATGCTTTCTGAGATCGTATGTTATGGTCCGTTTGACCGGATGCCGGAGAATCTTATGGACAATGTGTACTGGTTTGGCGGATGGGAATGCCGGACACCTGGATATACGCAGAAGATGGAGGCGCATGGGATCACAAATCCTTACAGAGATGTGATCAACAATGACAGCATTTATCTGGTGGATGATAATATTGACCTGACACTGAAGTATATCCGTCAGTATTATGACAGCAGTGCACAGGCAGTGTTTATAAAGACAATCGGAAATGTGGATGTTTATCAGATCAGAAGTAAATAATAAGAGAGTCACCGATACTTCTCTGACTGCAATGTAATAAAAATCCCGCAGAATCTTTGAGATGAGATGCTGCGGGATATTATTTACCATATTAAGACAAAAAAAGAATGCAGGAGATGGGACTTGAACCCACACGATCTTGCGACCACAGGCACCTGAAGCCTGCGCGTCTGCCAATTCCGCCACTCCTGCATTTCAATATGAATCAGACATTGTCTGATTAAATGCAGAAGATGGGACTTGAACCCACACGATCTTGCGACCACAGGCACCTGAAGCCTGCGCGTCTGCCAATTCCGCCACTTCTGCATTTGATATAATCAGTCGAACTCGCCGACTGCCTGATTATAATAACCTATGAGGGATGAAATGTCAAGAGTAAAATCAAAAATAGTTTTAATTTTTTGGTTTGTCTTTTCAACTGCAACAATTTACCAAAGAAAAGTTTTTGAGTACAACTGAATTATTTTTAGTGTCGGAATCTGTTGAAAAAACAAAACTCTTATGATACAATCTTGAAGATTTAGATAAAAAGCAGAAAGGGAGATTATATGAAAGCATTTCTGATATTAGAAGACGGCCATGTGTTTAAAGGAACCAGTATCGGTTCAACAAGAGAAGTCATCAGTGAGATTGTTTTTAATACTTCCATGACAGGATATCTCGAAGTAATGACTGACCCATCGTATGCAGGACAGGCGGTCTGCATGACTTATCCTCTGATTGGCAATTATGGTATCTGTTATGAGGACCAGGAGTCCAGGAAGCCCTGGATCGATGGTTTTATTGTTCGTGAATTATCCCGTATCCCAAGCAACTTCAGAAGCGTGGATACGATCCAGCATTTTCTTGAAAAACATGATATACCGGGTATCGCAGGTATTGACACCCGTGCTCTTACCAAAATTCTTCGTGAAAAAGGTACCATGAATGGTATGATCACAGTCAACGAAAACTACAACTTAGATGAAATAATCCCCCGCTTAAAAGCATATACAACTGGAAAAGTAGTCGAGAAAGTTACCTGCCGTGAGAAGGACGTTCTCAAGGGCAATGGACCCAAAGTAGCTCTCATGGACTTCGGCGCGAAGCGCAATATCGCCCGTTCCCTGAATGAGAGAGGCTGCCAGGTAACCATCTATCCGGCACTTACACCGGCAGAAGAGATCCTTGCGGACAACCCGGACGGAATCATGCTCAGCAATGGTCCTGGAGACCCGAAGGAGTGTACTACTATAATAGAAGAAATCCGTAAGCTGTATGAATCTGATGTGCCGATCTTTGCGATCTGCCTCGGACATCAGCTGATGGCACTTGCAACAGGCGGAGATACACACAAGATGAAATATGGACACAGAGGCGGCAATCATCCGGTCAAGGATCTTGCGACAGGACGTGTTTACATTTCCTCACAGAACCATGGATATGTTGTTGACTCAGATATCCTGGAGCAGAAGGGAATCGCGAAACCTGCTTTTGTCAATGTAAACGACGGTACCAACGAAGGTATGGCTTACATCGGCAAAAACATCTTTACCGTACAGTTTCATCCGGAAGCCTGCCCTGGACCGCAGGATTCCAGCTACCTGTTTGACAGATTTATGGAAATGATGGGAGGAACAGATCATGCCGAGAAATAAAGATATCCACAAAGTTCTTGTAATTGGCTCCGGTCCGATTATCATCGGTCAGGCAGCAGAATTCGACTATGCAGGTACACAGGCATGCCGCTCTCTCAAGGAAGAAGGCATGGAAGTAGTTCTTCTGAACTCCAA
>NZ_FR886722.1:0-11420 GCF_000436615.1 Blautia sp. CAG:237 | reverse complement strand
TCCAACCCTGCAACCATTATGACAGACAAAGATATCGCGGACAAAGTTTACATCGAGCCGCTTACTGTAGAAGTTGTAGAACAGCTCATCCTCAAGGAGAAACCGGACAGCGTTCTTCCGACTCTTGGAGGACAGGCCGGTCTGAACCTTGCAATGGAACTGGAAGAAAAAGGGTTCCTCAAGGAACACAATGTGCGCCTGATCGGTACCACTGCAGAGACCATCAAGAAGGCAGAGGACCGTCAGGAATTCAAGGACACCATGGAAAAGATTGGCGAGCCGGTCGCAGCTTCCAAGGTCGTAACAACCGTAGAAGATGGTGTCGCATTTACCAGAACCATCGGTTATCCGGTCGTTCTCCGTCCTGCTTACACCCTTGGCGGAAGCGGCGGCGGTATTGCCAACAACGAATATGAACTGAGAGAGATCCTCGAGAACGGACTCAGACTTTCCCGTGTAGGAGAAGTTCTGGTAGAACGCTGCATCGCAGGATGGAAAGAAATTGAATACGAAGTAATGCGTGACAGTGCAGGAAACTGCATCACAGTCTGCAACATGGAAAACATCGATCCGGTTGGTGTCCATACCGGTGACTCCATCGTAGTCGCACCGTCCCAGACACTTGGAGACAAGGAATATCAGATGCTCCGTACTTCCGCTCTGAACATCATCACAGAGCTTGGTATCACAGGTGGATGTAACGTACAGTACGCCCTTCATCCGGAGAGCTTCGAGTACTGTGTTATCGAGGTAAACCCTCGTGTAAGCCGTTCTTCCGCACTGGCAAGTAAGGCAACCGGTTACCCGATCGCCAAAGTTGCAGCAAAGATCGCTCTTGGATATACCCTCGATGAGATCCCGAATGCGATCACAGGCAAGACATACGCAAGTTTCGAGCCGATGCTTGACTACTGTGTAGTCAAGATCCCGAGACTTCCATTTGATAAATTCATCACAGCTAAGAGAACACTGACTACTCAGATGAAAGCTACCGGTGAGGTTATGAGTATCTGCCATAACTTTGAGGGTGCACTCATGAAAGCTATCCGTTCTCTGGAGCAGCACGTGGACAGCCTGATGTCCTACGATTTTACAGGACTTGATGAAGACGAGCTGATCGACGAGCTGGCAGTTGTAGATGACCGCCGTATCTGGAAGATCGCAGAAGCGATCCGCAGAGATATTTCCAAGGAATACATCCACAGGATCACCAAGATCGACAGATGGTTCATCGACAAGATCGCGATCCTGGTAGAGATGGAACAGGCACTCAGGACCCAGCCGCTGACAGAAGAACTTCTTCTTGAGGCGAAACGCATGGAATTCCCGGACTACGTGATCGCAGACCTCTGCGGAAGAACAGAGGCAGACATCAAGGCTCTCCGTCAGGGCTACAAGATCACAGCCGCATACAAGATGGTAGATACCTGTGCTGCTGAGTTTGCAGCCGCAACACCATATTACTACTCTGTATATGGCGGACCGGACACAGAAAACGAAGCCGTAGCTACCCATGATAAGAAAAAAGTCCTCGTCCTTGGTTCCGGACCGATCCGTATCGGACAAGGTATCGAGTTCGATTTCTGCTCCGTACATTGTACCTGGGCATTCAAAAAAGAGGGCTACGAGACGATCATCGTAAACAACAACCCGGAAACAGTCAGCACCGACTTCGATATCGCAGACAAACTGTACTTCGAGCCGCTGACACCGGAAGATGTGGAAAACATCGTAAATATCGAGAAACCGGACGGAGCAGTTGTTCAGTTCGGTGGACAGACCGCGATCAAACTTACCGAAGCACTGATGAAAATGGGAGTCAAGATCCTCGGAACATCAGCAGAGGATGTTGACGCGGCAGAGGACCGTGAGCTCTTCGATGAGATCCTGGAGAAATGCCAGATCCCGAGACCGAAGGGACATACCGTATTTACCGCCGAAGAAGCCAAAAAAGCAGCCAACGAACTTGGCTATCCGGTACTTGTTCGTCCTTCCTATGTACTTGGTGGACAGGGCATGCGTATCGCAGTCAGTGATGAGGATGTAGAGGAATACATCGGAATCATCAACCAGATCGCACAGGAACACCCGATCCTGGTAGATAAGTACCTGATGGGTAAGGAGATTGAAGTTGATGCGGTATGCGATGGCGAGGATATCCTGATCCCTGGAATCATGGAGCACATCGAACGTGCAGGTATCCATTCCGGTGACAGTATCTCCGTATATCCGGCACAGACTATCAGCCAGAATGCAAAGAATACGATCGCAGAGTACACACGCCGTCTGGCACAGGCACTCCATGTAATCGGAATGATCAACATCCAGTTCATCGTCTGCGGCGAAGAAGTATATGTTATCGAAGTAAACCCACGTTCCAGCCGTACCGTACCTTACATCAGCAAGGTGACAGGAATCCCGATCGTGCCGCTGGCAACCAAGGTCATCCTCGGATACAAACTCAAAGATATGGGCTACGAACCGGGACTTCAGCCGGAGGCAAAACATATCGCGATTAAGATGCCGGTATTCTCCTTCGAGAAGATCCGCGGCGCAGATATCAGCCTTGGACCGGAAATGAAATCCACAGGTGAGTGCCTTGGTATTGCAGAGAACTTCAATGAAGCCCTCTACAAAGCCTTTATCGGAGCAGGAATCAAACTTCCGAAATACAAGAACATGATCATCACCGTCAAGGACGAAGACCATGAAGAAGTTGTTCCGATCGCAAGACGTTTCGAGGCTCTTGGATACCGCATTTACGCAACAAGAGGAACCGCCAAAGTCCTCAAAGAAAACGGAATCAAAGCGATCCGTACCAACAAACTGGAACAGCCTGCACCGAACCTTATGGACCTTATCCTCGGACATAAGATCGACGTTGTCATCGACACACCGCCGCAGGGTGTAGAACACCAGAAGGATGGTTTCGTGATCCGTCGAAACGCGATCGAGACAGGTGTCAATGTCCTTACCAGTCTGGATACAGCAGAAGCACTTGTAACCAGCCTTGAGAACACAGACCTTCATAACCTGACACTGATCGACATTGCAACGATCGCAAGCAGATAAATCAGATAAGACATAATAATTTACTGACCGGAGAGACAGACGATGTTTCTCCGGTCTTGTGTATTACAGGAAATCTAAACAAAAGTTAAACTTTGAACGAAAATGCATCGAAAGGTTTACGAACCACGGAAACTGTAATATACTGTATAAGTTCAGAGAAAAGTTCTGGATCAAAAATAAAAACAGAGAGGAAAAGAAACATGAGTGTTTTGGAGTTTATAAAAGTTGTGATCCTCGGCATCGTAGAGGGAATCACAGAATGGCTTCCGATCAGCAGTACCGGTCATATGATCCTGGTAGATGAATTTATCAAGATGGATATGGCCACAGAGTTCAAGGATTTTTTCCTGGTTGTCATTCAGTTGGGTGCGATCCTTGCGGTCGTAGTCCTGTACTGGGGGAAATTGTGGCCGTTCTACATAAGGCAGATCCCGAAGAAAAAGAAAGCGCAGCTTGCCCGCAAGAATCCGGTTTCCCGTATCGCGCTGACTTTTGTTGAGAAATTCTGTGATAAGGACAAATGGATCCTCTGGTTTAAGATCGTGGTAGCCTGCATCCCGACGATCGTGATCGCCCTTCCGTTCAATGATTTTATCGAAGAGAAATTCAACAACTATGTAGTCGTTGCGATCGCCCTGATCGTTTACGGTGTGATCTTTATCCTTGTTGAAAACTACAATAAGAGAAGAAAACCGACCTGTACTTCCCTTGAAGACTTAAGTTTTGCTACAGCGTTCAAGATTGGCATCTTTCAGGTACTGTCTGTAGTGCCGGGAACATCCCGTTCCGGTTCTACAATCATCGGTGGAATCCTTGTAGGAACCTCAAGAACAGTAGCAGCAGAATTTACCTTCTTCCTGGCGATCCCGGTTATGTTCGGAGCCAGCCTTCTGAAACTGGTAAAATTCGGCTTTGCCTTTACACCGGCTGAGATCCTGACACTGGTAACAGGCGTTGTGGTAGCTTTCTTTGTTTCTGTTATCGCGATCAAGTTCCTGATGGGTTACATCAAAAAGCACGATTTCAAGGCTTTTGGATGGTATCGAATCGTTCTCGGTATCCTTGTACTCGGATATTTTATCGGCAGAAATTTCCTTGGATAATTGCTTAATTTGACATTTAAGTAAATCCGTGGGATAATGAACGCGAAAAACAAGAGAGTTTTGACTGTAATTCGTTGCAGTTCAGAAAGGATGGTTGAAAACATGCATAAATCTAAATATATCGCTATGGTCGCAGCGGCGGCTATGGCATTGACACTGGCCGGATGCGGAGGCAAGGGTGGAGAACTCATTGAAGTAACACCGACTCCGATGGCGACACCGACACCTACCGTTGTTCCGGCAACCGTAACACCACTTCCGACTTCCACACCGGCACCGAAGATGATCGGTACCAAGACAGCGCAGGCGAAGTTTATTTATCTGTCAAACAGTCTTCAGAGTGATATCCGTGAACTCTATCTGAGAACTTCCGGAAATGAAGACGGAGACTGGGGCAAGAACCTGATCTCTATGGAGTCTTCCATCAAGGCTGCTGAACAGGTGCAGATGTATTATGGCGGAGAGACTTCTTCCAGCACAACAGAGTCCGGAGACTCATCAGAGAGCACTTCTGACAGTACTTCTGCAAATTATGATATGAAGCTTGTCACAGCAGATGGAAACAGCTATGAGATTTATTCTGTAAACTTTGGAGATATGGAAAAAGCTTCTCTGATGCTTGACGACAGTACATCTTCTGTATACCTGCGTTATATGAGCCTTTCCACAAAGAAAGAAACAGATACAAGAGGAAATTCAGTGGAGACGAGTGACAGCAGTGATGAGAGTTCAGAGGACAGCAGTTCCAGCGACAGTTCTTCCAGTGACAGCAGTGACTCTTATGACAGCAGTTCCGACAGCAGTAGTGATTCCTATGATAACTCTTATGACAGCAACGACGACAGCAGTTATGACGGCTCCTATGATGATTCCAGCGACAGCAGTGATGATTATAATGACGGAAGCTATGATGACAGTTACGATGGCAGCTACGACGACAGCTATGATGATAGTTCCTATGACGACGGTGGTTATGCTGACGAAGGCTATGACACAGACGAGTCCAGCAGTTCAGACTGGGATTATTAACAAAAAAGAATCTGCCCGCATCCTTAAATGGAGGGGCAGATTTTTTATGTACAAAAATATATATTCTTTATAAATAAGACAGTTCTCCGGTATGAGCCGTGTAATAACAGTTCTGACCGCGGAGTGCAGTCTTGAATTCGTCGGAACGGGTGATCTCGATGAGTGCCTGAAATCCGGGAGAATTCAGAGAAGAGGCCTCCATGACAAGATACATCGGAACTTTGAGAAGTGGAATAAAGTCCAGCTTTCCGGCGTTGAGAACGACAGCTTTTTCTCCGATCGCAGTATCACAGTGTCTGTCGATCACTGCAGCAACGGCAGAAAAGTCAGAAACGAATTCTTTCTGATATCCGGATATGGAAGAAGCAGGAATCTGCATTTTCTTAAGCTGTTTATCCAGATAGATCCGGCTGGTACTGCCTTTTTCACGGTTGGCAAGAATGATGTCCTTGCGGGTAAGATCCTGGATACCAGAAATGTCCTTGGGATTTCCTTCTTTAATATATAACCCAAGTGTAAATTCATAGAGTGTAAGCAGTGCAAGTGGGATTCCCGGCAGCAGAGGAGTGATATCTTCTGCAAAAACTCCGGCAGCAGCGGCATGTACTTTCCCGAAATAAAGAGAGTAAAGACCGTTGTAGCTGTTCATATGAGAATGAAGGATCGGCAGTCCCAGAGGATGTGCAGCCATCTGCCCCATCAGAAGCTCCATCACAGAAGGAGCCTGTCCACTGATGATAAGTCCGCTGGAATTAAGGAGATAATCCCTTTTGAGAAGAGAACTCTCCGGGCGGAAAACAGGAGAAGCAGGACGCTGTTCGGAATCAGAAACAGTTCCCTTGAGATATTCTGCAAGCTGTTCTTCGCTGATCCGAAGCTGCTTGCCGATCTTCGAGGAGGAAAGTTCCCCTCGTTTGATCAGCTCATATACCGTCGTCTTTTTGACCCTTAGTCTGTCTGCAACTTCCTGGGCGGTATAGAGTTTATTCATCAATACCAACCATAACGTTAGTAGCCTTGATCACTGCATAAGCGTCAGATCCTACTTCCAGTCCAAGTTCTTCTACTGCAGAGCAGGAAATTGTGGAAACGATGATGTTGCCGCCTCCGATGTCAAGAGTTACGATAGAGTTGACAGCTCCTGTTTTGATGTCGATTACTTTTCCTTTTAACTGATTGCGTGCACTTAATTTCATAAAATTTTTTCTCCTATAAAAATATTTTTGGGTTTTATTAACATTTTCTATCATAGCACAGGGCAAATTGTTTGACAAGAATAGCTATCTGAGATAAAATAAATAAAACAGGTTAAAACCGAACAAAACAGAATAACAATAAACAAAATGAGAAAAAATATGAAGAAAAAATTAGTTACAGTAATGCTTGCAGGTGTGCTGGCAGCAGGCATGAGCGCAGGAAGTGTACAGGCAGCAACAGCAGATGACGCAAGCGGAGATCTGTATGTATTTATCGCAGCAAGCCTTAACAACGCTATGGAAGTTATCCAGAAGGATTTCAACGAGGAATATCCGGATGTAAATATCCTTTTCAACGCAGACAGCTCAGGAACACTTCAGACACAGATCGAAGAAGGTTCCAGATGTGATATCTTCTTCTCAGCAGCAACCAAACAGATGGACGCTCTGGTAGACGAAGACCTCGCTAAGAAAGATTCCGTAGTAGATCTCCTTGAGAACAAAATTGTTCTGATCAAACCAAAGGACGGAGAAACCAAGGTTACAGGATTTGAGAACATCACAGACGCAGCTAACATCGCTCTGGCAGGAGAGGATGTACCGGTTGGACAGTACTCCCGTGAGATCTTCAAGAACCTCGGAATCGAAGATGATGTAAACAAGATGGAGATCAACGAAGGTAAAAACGTAACAGACGTTCTCGCATCCGTCAGCGAAGGAAGTAACGAGATTGGTATCGTATACGCAACAGATGCAGCTTCCGTAGCAGATAAAGTTGACATCATCGCAGAAGCACCGGCTGGATCCCTTGAGACACCAGTTCTTTACCCGGTAGGACTGACAGAGGATGCAGAGGCATCTGAGTCCGAAGCAGCGGCAGCAGATGCATTCCTTGCATACCTTCAGACAGATGATGCTCTCAAAGTATTCGAAGAGTACGGATTCGCTCCATACACAGCAGAAGAAACAGCAGATGACGCTGAAGCAGAAGCAACAGAGGAAGCTGCCAACTAATATAAAAAATAAAAAGTCAGCAAAAGGGGCGGATCATAGTCTGCCCCTTTTTGCTGATAAAGGGGAAATAATACAATGATGGAATTTTTACAGGATATAAACTGGAGTCCCCTGTGGATATCCCTCAAGACAGGCGTAGTGGCAACTACGATCGCATTTTTTCTGGGAATTTTCTGTGCAAGAAAGATCATGAAACTCAAACCAGGTTCCAGAGCGGTCCTGGATGGGATCCTCACGATGCCGCTGGTTCTTCCACCGACAGTTGCAGGCTTCTTTCTCCTTTTGATCTTCAGCCTCAGACGCTCATTCGGTAAGTTTCTTCTCGAAAATTTTGACTTCAAAGTTGTACAGACCTGGAAAGGCTGCGTCATTGCAGCAGCAGTGATCGCATTTCCGCTGATGTACCGCAACGCCAGAGCTGCGTTTGAGCAGGTGGACGTAAACCTGATCTATGCAGGACAGACCCTGGGAATGAGCGACCGCAAGATCTTCTGGAAAGTCATCGTACCGGCAGCAGGTCCGGGAATCGCCTCCGGAACTGTACTTGCCTTTGCGAGAGCGATCGGAGAGTACGGTGCAACTTCCATGCTTGCAGGAAACATCCTCGGCAAGACAAGAACCGTTTCCGTAGCGATCGCAGCAGAAACCTCAGCAGGAAACTATGATGTTGCCGGTTTCTGGGTTGTGGTGATCGTGGTGATCTCATTCGCGATCGTGGCACTCATCAATATCGTCTCCGGCAGGGGAATGAAGAGCAGGAGGTGGATTTAATGGCCATCCATGTAGAAATAGAAAAAAGCTTTAAGGGATTTTCGCTGAAAACAGCATTCGACAGCAAAAGCTCCGCAACAGGGATCCTCGGAGCATCCGGAAGCGGCAAGAGCATGACCCTGCGCTGCATCGCCGGAATCGAGAAACCGGACAAGGGAAAGATCATCATCAACGGAAGAACTGTGTTTGACTCTGAAAAAAAGATCAATCTCAAACCACAGGAGAGAAGGATCGGCTACCTTTTTCAGAACTATGCCCTTTTCCCGACCATGACAGTAAAGGACAACATCAAATGCGGTTTCCGCGGAGAAAAAGGAATTCAGGATGCCAAAGTAGCAGACTTTGTTAAGAGATACCACCTCGACGGACTCGAAAACCGCTACCCATCCCAGCTCTCCGGCGGTCAGCAGCAGCGAGTAGCCCTCGCAAGAATGATGATCGGAGAACCAGAGGCGATCCTCCTCGACGAACCATTCTCCGCCCTCGACGGCTACCTCAAGGACACCCTCCAGAAAGACATGGAAGACTTCCTCAAACAATACCAGGGCGACATGATCATGGTAACACATAGCCGTGACGAAGCTTTCCGCTTCTGCAAAGAACTCATGCTCCTCAAAGACGGCAGAACCCTGACCTTCGGAGACACCAGGCACCTCTTCGAGCAGCCAGGCCTCCTCGAAGTAGCCCGCCTCACCGGCTGCAAAAACAATTCCAGGGCTCGTAAGCTGGGGGCTTACGAGATTGAGGCTCTGGATTGGGGTCTCAAACTCCACACCACCCAGGAAGTCCCGGATGACATTACGCATGTAGCTATCCGAGGACACTGGATGCAGCCTGCAGATACCCCTGGCCAGAATACTGTTCCCTTCGAAGTTCAGGATTACATAGAAACTACCTTCGAACATCAGTATTTGGTTAAGTGTCCAAATGCGGACACAGACGCTGTTCTCTGGTGGATGCGACCTAAACCGAATTTTCAGTTGGACCCAAGAGCCAACTTACCTAAGTACCTGTACCTCCCACCCGAGCATCTGATGCTCCTGAAACCCTGAGGGGGAGCATCTCAAAGTTGCGAAGGCCGAAGCTCCCAAGCAGCGGACATTCGCAATCCGCATACGCTACTTGCTCATACACGCAATAAATTGCGTGTATACTCCCCCTACTTGGCCACGCCTGGTGCATTAAGACAGAACGGGTTGACGTCAACTGCTAAGGCTGTTTCGCTGCGCGAAAAGCGCGGAAACTTGAGTTCGTGATAGCTGGAGTTCCCGCGAGCACGCCGAAGGCGTGGTGTCGACGGGCCCGTAGTATGTGATACTGCGGAAGCATGTAGAACAATAGATACGTAGGATTAGTTAGTTTAAGGTGCAAATCTGAACCATACAGAAAAACCAACAACATAAATAAGCACAGACTCAGGGAGCAACCGTGCAAGTCTGCGCTTATATTTATACGGAAATTTTCTGACCTGAAACACCAGGAGAATTTTTCAAAGGGCTCCCCATAAGATAAATTTTCGTCCAACACTTAGCCCAGGGGTTGTCAGGGGACTGGCAAGTCCCTTGACGGTTTGGTTTCCTTTCAGAAAGGAACAGAAAACACCGTTTTCAGGGATTTGAGCGGTATCGCAGATACCCAGAAACAAGCATCGCAATTTTAAATGTCAAAGCATCCTCAAACGACCTCAAATCCAATCCAAACCGTTTCTGGATCTTTTCAAAACGATATACAAGTGTATTCCTATGCACATACAACTGCCTGGACGTCTCTGACAAATTCAAGTTATTTTCAAAGAACGTCCGTATTATATTCAAAGTCTCCCCATCAATCGCATCCAAAGATTCCCCATCGAAAATCTCTTCGATAAACATCTCACAAACTTCCTCCGGAAGCTGATAGATCAACCGTCCAATCCCAAGCTTCCGATACCCGAACACATTCCGTTCGGAATAAAAAATCTTCCCGATCTCCAGCGCCATCCGCGCTTCCTTATATGCGTTCGCGAGATCACGAAGCCCATTTGCTACATTACTATATGCAACCCACGCCTGCGTCATAGCCTCAGCACCAAGCATATCCACCAGCATATGCGCCGTAGCCTCCAGATTTTCATATGTCTCCGTAGAGACAAGCTCCCTCACGATAATGATCCCCTTATCATCCACCGACGTAATAAAATCATGTGTCCGCGCAGAAAAAATATTCCGGATCATAGTCAGCGCATGTTCATCCCCGGCCTGCCGCGTCTCGACGAGAAAGACAGCGCGCTGACAGGAAGAAGAAATATGTAGTTTCTTCGCCCTGTTAAAAGCCTCGACCTCACTGTAAGATCCAAGTAGCAGCTTCTGCATAAAAGCATTCTTGTCATTTTTTTCAGAATAAGCTTCGATCAGGCTTCGGATCTGGCAGACTGCCAGTTCTCCGATCGTAGAAGTGCTTTCTCCGCTTCCCCACACGATCAGAATATAAAGAAGCTCATCACGGTCCATAACCTTATAAAGACAGCAGGAGGCATTGGCAGTGCACAGCGCATCTCCATTTCGGAAATCCTCCAGCTTGCCGGCAGAAGGAATCCTTCTTTCACCGGTAGCGACAAAAACTGAATTATTCTCTGAAAGAAGACAGAAATCAAGACCACTGATCTGTTTCCAGTCCTCCATACATTTCTGCAGATTTCTTTGTATAGATATAGACATAATAAATTCCTTTCTTAATAAAAAAATAACCCGGGGAGAAAAGTCCCCCGGGTTTTAAATTTTTAATCTTAGTTTGTGATAACAAGCTCGGAATCTTTGTCGAAGAAGTGAGTTTTCTCCATATCGAAGTCAAATTTAACCGGATCGCCTGTTTTTGCTTTTGTGCCAGGATCAACACGAGCTGTGATCTGAGTTCCGTTTACATCGAAGTACAGGAATACTTCTGCACCAAGAAGCTCATAAACCTTAACTGTAGAAGACATGGAACCATTCGGTGTATCTGCAACGTCTTCCGGACGGATACCCATAACAACTGTTTTTCCTACATAGCCGCCATCTTTGAGAGTTTTTGCTTTAGCAGCCGGGATAACCAGTTCGTCTTTGCCTAATACTGCAACAACGTCAGAACCTTTTTCTTTGATCTCAACATCAAGGAAGTTCATCTGCGGGGATCCCATGAATCCAGCTACGAACAGGTTGCCTGGTTTCTGGTACAGGTTCTGTGGTGTATCTACCTGCTGAACAACACCGTCTTTCAT
>NZ_FR886721.1:0-6072 GCF_000436615.1 Blautia sp. CAG:237 | reverse complement strand
GACTTCAGTCATGTGAGGATAGAGTTTTTAATTCACTTTTCCATTAGAAGAAATATTACCATTATAAAAGGTGACAGTGCAACAGGAAAGACTACTCTTTTACGTATTTTATATGAATACTTGAGAATTGGAAGGCAGTCAGGATATGCTGTTTCTACAAATGCATCATATTATGTATATATTCGAGATGAAGTGGGACGTGATTGGAAGGATGCATTATATCCGTTAAAAAATACAGTTATTTTTATTGAAGAAAATAATGAATTTGTATTTACAAAGGAATTTGCCAGTTATGTAAAAGAATCTGGAAATTATTTTGTTTTTGTAACTCGTGCACCATTGAAGATGCTACCTTATAGCATTCATGAAATTTATGAAATTATTACGGATGGAAAGCGTACAGATATAAAAGAATTTTATCATGAATTCAAAGAAATATATAGCAATTATCCTATTATAGAAAATAACAAAATTCAGAATGTTGTTACAGAGGATAGTAATTCAGGATATCAGTTCTGGATGCACGCATTTAAGAATAGTAATGTTACCAGTTCTAATGGAAATGGGAATCTCATTAAATGTGTAAAAGAACTGGGATTAGGAGATACATTGGTAATAGCTGATGGGGCTGCTTTTGGCTCTTTAATTGAAACTTGCATAAGTTCATTTCAGATACAAACAGAACGAAGAATTTCATTATGGCTTCCAGAATCATTTGAATATTTGATTTTGAAATCTGGTATTCTTAAGTCCGAAAAATTAATTCAGATTTTAGATAATATTCCTGAATATGTCGAATGTGAAAAATATGAAAGTTGGGAAAAGTTTTTTACAGAGATTTTGATTACGTTGACTGCGGATGGCGTTGAGAAGTATTCTAAGAACATACTGAATAGTTACTATTTGCAAGATTGGGTAGTTGATAAGATAAAAGAACAATTGCCTATAGAAGTTATAAACAAATAGGTGCCAACTTTCCTACCAACTCAGTACTTATGCAAGTTGTCTGCTGAGCGCTTACGAAATAGCAAGGCATCAGCGTTATAGACCAAATAGTATTCCATTGACGTAAAATTTATATACACAACACCTCAGTTTTGAGGCATAATGTAGAAGTAGACCATTTATAACAGATGAAAATTTAATAGAGTTACCAATTCCGCGAAAGTACGGAGTCGGTAGCCGATAGATTGATTGGCGCAGGATTTGAGCGCCATCTACACAGTGACTGGCAATCCGGTACTGAGAACTTTATTAGCTCATGCCAACAAAATGCCAACATTTATGCCTGAAACGGGAGCTTTCAAGGACGATATAAAAGCTGACAGCGAAGTGCCCACGAGAGCTAAGAAAGCCCGTAAATCAGGGGTTTTCAAAGACAGTATAAAACATAAATAGTCCCGGAGGAAGATGCCGAGTGCCTTGCTCCTAAGCGTCTGATGTGGGTTCGATTCCCGCACGGGACGTTTATCCTGAAGCGAGATTACTTTAAATGCGAAATTTGAAGTGGTTTCGCTTTTTTATATTTCTGTCATGTTTGAGAGAAAAATCTGTTATAATGATCGTAATAAATACAGACAAAGGTGGAAGATGACATATGCTCAAACCAATCGTAAAAGATATATTTTTCCTGAGACGTAAAGCAGAGGAGGCTACGCGCGAGGATATACAGATAGGGATAGATCTGCAGGACACACTTCGGGCGAACAAGGAAGCGTGTGTGGGAATGGCTGCGAATATGATCGGCGTGAATAAGTGTGTGATCATTGTAAATATGGGATTTGTAGATGTGGTGATGTTTAACCCGGTTCTGACCAAAAAAGATAGCCTATATGAGACAGAGGAAGGCTGCCTGTCACTTACGGGAGTACGTAAAACTACGCGCTATGAGAATATAGAAGTGGAATATCTGGATATGAACTGGAAAAAGCAGAAGCAGAAACTCAGTGGCTGGACAGCACAGATCTGCCAGCATGAGCTGGATCATCTGGAAGGAATTATTATCTGATCAGAGGAAGTATATAAGCGATATGAAACAGGATAAAAACGAAACAAGATGGGATAAACTTCTGCATATTCAGACGATGGGAAGAGACGATTCTAATTCAGATCAGTACAGATATCCATATGAGCCGACACCGTATTCTGTATTGGAACGTCTGGCGAATACAGGATATATCAGGAAAAATAATACACTGCTTGATTATGGATGTGGGAAGGGACGGGTAGATTTTTTCCTCTCATATCAGACCCGCTGCAGATCGATAGGGATAGAATACGACGAACGTATTTATCAAAAGGCCGTAGAAAATAAAGATAAAGCTGTTTCAGGCGGCAGAACTTCTATGGAACTGGCGAATGCGGAAATCTTTGCGGTTCCGGAGAATGCAGACCGTATGTATTTCTTTAATCCGTTTTCCGTGGAAATTCTGGAGAAAGTAATGGCCAGGATCCTTGAATCTTATTATCAGAATCCCAGAGCGATTCAATTGTTTTTTTACTATCTGTCAGATGAATATATATCGTATTTGATGACGATAGATGAATTGATGTTTGTGGATGAAATTTCCTGTAACGATCTATTTCCGGGACAGGACCCAAGGGAGAGAATCGTGATTTTTGAAATGTCGTAAAAATATATAAGATCAAGGGCTGTTTATGATATAATAAATGAAAAAAGGAGCGTGAATGGAAATGAGTAAAAAACTTGAAAAAATGAGATGGCGGGCAGAAGACAGAATCTATCGAAAAGATGAATGGGTCAGACAGGACACAGATGAGCTGTTGGGACTGGAACAGAAGCTGAATGAGATGGAACTGTCAGAGAAGGATCGCAAGGTTGTGGACGATTACACCGCATGTATGGAATCCAAGCAGGACAGAATGGGATACCTTCTGTATGAGGCTGGAATGAAAGATGCCAGACGCAAAATGCGAATCCGTAAAGCTGTCTGCAGAATATCTTTCGCAGCTGCAGTAGCTGCAATCCTCGTGATCTGGCATGAGAAGACATTGGATAAATTGCAGGAAATACTTCACATGCTGCATTGGGAAATGGATGAGGACGAACAGGAATAATTTTTCTGGAATCAACTAAAAAATCTATAAACAGAAACAAAAGATGGAACTGTATCAGAATGATAATTCAAATGATAACAGTTCCATCTTTTTATTTAAGAAAATAAATGTTTTACGTGAAACATTTAAATTGCTTCGAGTGCCTGGGCAATATCTGCGATCAGATCGTTTTTGTCCTCAAGACCACAGGAAATACGGATCAGTCCAGCTGGAATTCCCGCAGCGGCAAGCTGCTCGTCGTTCATCTGTCTGTGAGTGGAAGTAGCAGGATTCAGACAGCATGTTCTTGCATCTGCAACGTGAGTTTCGATTGCTGCAAGTTTCAGATTCTTCATGAATTTTTCTGCGGCAGCACGACCGCCTTTTAATTCGAAGGAAACAACACCGCATCCTCCGTTTGGAAGATATTTTTTTGCGATCTCGTAATATTTATTGGATGGAAGAGTGGGATAATTTACAAACTCTACTTTGTCATGCTTTTCAAGGAATTCTGCAACAGCCTGTCCGTTTTCGACATGACGTGGCATACGGACATGAAGAGATTCCAGACCAAGATTCAGAATGAAGGCGCTCTGTGGTGACTGAGCACAGCCGAGATCACGCATCAGCTGGGAAGTACATTTAGTGATGAATGCGCCTTCTTTGCCAAATTTCTCGGCGTATGTAATTCCGTGATAAGATTCATCTGGAGTACAGAGTCCAGGGAATTTGTCAGCGTGAGCCATCCAGTCAAATTTACCGGCATCAATGATCGCGCCGCCAAGTGCGGCTCCATGACCATCCATATATTTGGTTGTAGAATGAGTTACGATATCAGCACCCCATTCGATCGGACGTAAATTTACCGGTGTTGGGAAAGTATTATCTACGATAAGCGGTACACCATGAGCATGAGCAGCTTTGGCGAATTTTTCAATATCCAGAACCGTAAGCGCCGGGTTTGCAATAGATTCTCCGAAAACTGCTTTTGTATTTTCTTTGAAAGCTGCATTCAGTTCTTCCTTAGTGCAGTCCGGATCGACAAAAGTCACATCTACACCCATTTTTTTCATTGTGACGGCAAGCAGATTATAGGTTCCACCATAAATGGAAGAGGAAGAAACAACGTGACTTCCTGCTTCACAGATATTAAAGATCGCAAAGAAGTTTGCTGCCTGTCCGGAAGAAGTCAGCATTCCGGCGGTACCGCCTTCGAGAGCTGCAATCTTGGCTGCAACATAATCGTTTGTGGGATTCTGAAGTCTTGAGTAAAAATAGCCTTCTGCTTCAAGATCAAAAAGTTTCCCCATGTCTTCACTGGTATCATATTTGTAGGTGGTTGACTGGTAAATAGGAATTTGCCGTGGTTCTCCATTTCCAGGTGTATAACCAGCCTGAACACATTTGGTGTTGATAGAATAGTCCATAAATTTTCCCTGCCTTTACATTGTATATAGTATCTTTTATGTTATACCCTTTTTGCATAGATGTAAAGGTAAAATACATACTTGATAAGTATGAAATGTATGATATGTAATTGTCCGTAGTAACTTGGTTGTGAATGGTGCCTGTGAAAAGCTGCCGGCAAAGTATAAGGGATGCTTGCACATTTGTCGGGAAAAACGAATAAATATATGCTATAATAAGTGCAGCTACAGTGAGAGTATACGCAAATAATAACTGGACAAGGAGGATGATTATGGCAAAAATCGTAAAAATTGGTTCATCGGAAAACAAAGATAAACGTCTTTTGCAACTTACAAATAACCTCAATACATTGAAGGCATCTCTTGCAAATATGATTGAGCAATATGAAAATGAAGGCGCAGAAGAGAAAAAACTGGATACTATGACAGAAGCTCTGGATGCCTTAGAAGACGCGTATGATGCCTTAAATGACATTTTGCTGGAGGAAAGGTAAATAAATATAGATGAGCTATATAACAACGTATACAAGGCGGCATTTTGACCCTGTAAATCCTGATCCCGATCTGATCTGTATCGAGGATATTGCCCATGCTTTGCCTATGATCTGCCGGGGGAATGGACATGTCACTACATTCTGGTCAGTAGGAGAACATTGTATCTGCTGTGCAAAAGAAGCAAATGCAAGAGGATTGTCGAAACGTCTGGTGCTGGCGTGCCTTTTACACGATGCCAGTGAATGTTATATGTCAGATGTGCCAAGACCTTTAAAGCAGGAGATGTCCGCATATAGAAAAATAGAGGACGATTTACTGAAAGTGATATACGGTAAATTCCTCGGAACACCACTTACACCAGAGGAAGAAACACAGATCAAAATAATAGATGATGATCTATTGTGGTACGATCTGGAAACACTTTTGGATGAAAAACAGGAGACAGAAAAGCCGAAACTGCACATAGATCTGGATTATACGGTGCGGCCGTTTAAAGTAGTGGAAAAAGAATATCTTGAAATTTTTAAAATGTTTCACGTGAAACATTGAAGTGGCTGTGATAAAATTAAATCACAGTAAACAGTAACTCATATACTTATACTAAACTATAAATGAGTAAATTTGAAAAATTGCACAAAACTACCCTGCTAATTTTATAAATGAGTCAAAATCATCGCTTTCCTTTGCACATTGGAAAAGATATCGATACTTTTCCAACTGAACAATGCCGCAGATCTTGTGATATCCGGTCTCGAAAGAGCAGAACTCACCAGTTCCTGCTATACGCATGAAATGTGCCAGTGACATAAGCAGCCAATACCTTTTGATCCCCTGTGCAGAACGCAGCTGATAGCCGTCCAGTGCCATTTTATCCTTACACTGGCGGAAAAATATTTCAATTGACCATCGATACACATAACAAGAAAGGATCTCCTGTGTGGATAAAGCTACATTTGTACTGATGAATGCACGCAGTGCTTTGGGATTACCAAATGCTTTTTCAGGATAACTTAAAAGAACTACCGCATTTTCTATGCCGTTGAGGTTTCCCTCATATCGGTACACATAATATTTTCGCTTTTTGACTGTCGCA
>NZ_FR886720.1:0-15277 GCF_000436615.1 Blautia sp. CAG:237 | reverse complement strand
ACTTTCACGGCAAAGCCGTGAATAATTCAGGTTAAATTAATACTACCTGATTTTTCTAATATCTGATATAATTCTTTATAAGAAATCAGTAGAATTATGAGCCTTATGAAAAGGAATGGGGGATAAGAATGAAGAAAAAAGTGCTTGTACTTATGCTTACAGCAGGAATGCTTACCAGTGGATTAGCAGCGAATACTTTTGCTTCGGATTCCAATGAAGAGTTTACTCAGTTTGCAGAAGAAACAGAATCAACAGAGGGCATGACAGCTGAAAGTGTTGACAGTGATCTGGACTTTGTGGATGCTGGAGAAGCGAAAGAGACGGAGGAGTCAGGCGACATTTTTTCAGATACTGAAGATTTTACGACAGGCACAGAAATTTCCGATGCCGACTCATCAGGGGAGATGCAGGAGTCTGAGCAGGAAGTGACTCCTATACCTTCAGCAGAGCCGACTCCAACAATTGCACCTTCAACAGAGCCAGAGCCAACAGCAATGCCAACACCGACTCCAACGGTAATACCATTTTCGTTGACTTATCAGAGTGGTTCTATGAAATGGGAGAATCATACAACGGTTTCTTTGAAGTTTTCTACAACTCAGGACTGCAAATGGTATTATTTTTATGTAGATTCAGGTACAGATATAACTGTGATTCAGAATATGTATGATTCGAGTCGTGCCACGAATTCTGAAGAAGCAAACACAGAGTTTACTGTAAAAGCAGAGAATGTTCCTGAAACAGATTCCTGGCTGGTTATTTGTGCAAAACCATATAGCGGTAAGGCAAAGATGAGCCTCTTTAAGCTGGATAACAGCAGTTTCAAGAATAAACGTCCGAAAGTACCAACTCCAACTCCTTCACGCCCGCTTCGCATCTACAAAGTTACGCAAAGCACTGTGAAAGGCCTTGAAAAACCATTAAAGTTTACTCCAGGTAAGTTTTATAACTTTACGGTAACAGGAGCAGGCATGGACAATAAATCTCCAATTTCAGGAGATGTACGCTGGGTTCCGATGTATTGGAGTACCAGGCAGAATCCAACAGGAGTTGACAAGAATACTGTATGGAGAATAGGCTCACCTAAGGGAATACGCGAGAAGAAAACCTACAATATCTATATTTTCTTTAAGAAACAGATTTATAATGGAAAAAGCTGGAAAGATTCTGATGTTATTCAATCTATGACGCAGAAATTTACATCAGCTGCACTGACGGATGAAGATCTTGGCATTTATCATATGAAAGTAAATACGAAGTCTGTCGTTCTGCGTGCAGGACAATCTACATCGGCAGTAAAAGTAACAAATGCAACATCATCGTTCCGTGTTGTAGCATGGTATTCTGCAAACACTTCGATTGCCAGAGTAAATGCACAGGGAAGGATTACGGCTGGCAAAAAAACAGGTTCTACTTATATTACAATTGTAATGTCCACCGGTGAAAAAACGAAGGTCAAAGTCACTGTACAGAATGGAACGGTCAGAACCAATGCTATTTACGGCCTTAAGACAAAATATACAGTTACCAAAGGTAAGACACTTACATTAAGACCAGTGCTTTCACCAGTAACTTCCCAGGAAAGAATAACGTATAGCTCTTCAAATAAAAATGTTGCCACTGTATCATCCAAAGGTGTGATAAAAGGAATAAAAACCGGAACAGCCAGAATTACAGTAAAATCCGGCAGCAAAAAAGTAACGATTACAGTAATAGTACCAAAAGTATCAACTCAGAAAATATCCGGTATTAACTCTGCGATTACCCTCCTGAGAGGAAAGACATCTCAGCTGAAGCCGAAACTGAGTCCATCAAACAGTGATGATAAAATTTCTTATAGTACTTCTGATTCCAAAGTTGTAACGGTGAATGCAAAGGGAGTCATTACTGCCAAAAGGAAAGGTACTGCTGTAATTACTGTGAAATCCGGTAAGGTACAGACAAAGTGCAAAGTCACAGTTAAATAAAGTGTAGGGAGATTTCCATTAAACAGGTATTCGTTGATTTATTCTGAGCTCGAGATTCCATACACTGGAAATGCGGCAGCAGACAGTCTTTTGTATCATTATGCAGGTATCGCAAAAGAAAAGAAGATATCCGATAATTCTTTTGACGGTATCATCCTGAAAAAAGACGATTTATGCTTCATATATAAAAATATCGGCTTTCGGAATTGAACTCTTTACGGAGTATGATTCCGGGAGTCAGTATTTTTTATTACAGTGTATTTTCAGGAAGCACCACTGGTACATCTGTGGATTTATTTCTTATGGAAAACAATCGCACGGTCATAAGTAGTCTTTTCCCTTGCCTCCGGAAGTATTTTACAAGCGTTTTTCATTATGCTGATTTATCTGGATCAGATATGTCATCTGGAGGGGCTCAGCAAATCAACTTTGCTGCGGGCATTTACGAAGTCCAAAGGTGTAACTCCATATAGTTATCTCCAAAATATCCGCATCGGAGAAGCGAAGAAATTACTGGAACAGGGCCTGCCGCCTGTGGAAGCGGCATTGCAGACAGGATTTTCTGACCAGAGCCATTTTACAAATTACTTTAATCGTTATATCGGACTGGCACCAGGCGTTTACAGGGAAATCTTTTTAATGAAGGAAAATTCGGAGGACAAAAAACAGGGAAAATAAGAACAAAACAGGGCATTTGTGCACTGCGGCGCTGATGCGCTACGATCAGAGGGCACAGGGAGTCGAAGCACAGAACCAGATAGAAAAATGGGTGGACACACATTTCGACGATGCCAGGATGAAACAGATTTATCCGAAAGCGAAGTCGACACATTAATGGCTTTCGAAAATCTGATCGTAGGCTGCCTGTGGTGCATCACGATCATTGGTATTCCGTTTGGAAAACAGTTCTTTAAGATGGAAAGACTTTCCTTTATGCCGTTTGGCGCGAATGTGATTGGATGAAAAGGACGGTTTGATCTGTTTTATCAGGGAGGAAGATAAGAGGAAAATCTATCAGATCACAGAGCTTGGAACGGAAGTTCTGGAGCTTGAACTAAAGAGAATCCGCAGACTGTATCGCAATGCACAGGAGGTAATGCAATGAAGAAAGTCAAAAAAGAATTTCGCTGGTTTAACATCATGGAATACGAAAAAGAAGAAAAGTACATGAGTAAGAGACACCAGGAAGGCTGGAAATTCAAGAGAGTGACTTTTCCTGGAATCTATACATTTGAGAGATGTGAGCCTGAGAAAGTAATCTATCAGCTGGATTATAATAAAGAAGGAATCAAACACCAGATGGAATATGTACGGATGTTTGAGGACTGTGGATGGGAATATCTGACAGAATTTGCTGGATACAACTATTTCCGAAAACCGGCAGACAGGATGCTGCAGGACGAGGAAATATTCTGTGATGATATCTCCCGGCTGGATATGGTGAAGAGAATTTTCTGGGGAAGAGTGATTCCGTTGATCGTGATTCTTTGCGGCCTGATTCAGCAGTTTTATATATCTTCGACAGATCACAGTGAACATGGATTGCTGCCAGTGTGGGTTGTATTATTAGTTATATACGTTATTACCTTTCTACAGTTTGCCGTAAAATATTTTACATTTCGAAACAGGATACAAAAGTAATCTTCGGTTGGTGAAACGTTAATATAAGAAGGGGCTGTCGGGACTAAAAATTATTATTTCCCGACTGCCCCTTTTTTTCCTGATTTTTAAAAAATTTGATTTTTTTTGTTACCATCCGGGATTTTTTACGATATATAGTATGAGTAGGAAATTTCCTTCTAAAAGGAGCCTTAGGAAAAGTAGCAATCAAAGCGCGCTTGTATTTGCTGATGAAATACAAAACTTTGGAGGACAACTTAAATGAGAGACAATGAGATCATATCTCTGTTTGAGATGAGAGATGAGCATGCGATCGAAGTATTAAGCGATAAATATCATCCTTACTGTTACAAGATCGCCTGGAATCTGCTTGCAAACAGAGAAGATTCGGAGGAATGCCTGAATGATACCTGGTTTTCGGTCTGGTCACTGATCCCGCCCAAAAAGCCGTCTGTATTATCACATTTTTGCGGCCGGATCACGAGGAATTTGAGCATTGACCGTCTGCGAAAAAAATATGCCGACAGGCGTCCGGATGTACATATGGCGGATATTCTGGGTGAAATGGATCAGTTAAGTGTTACCTATACCATTGAAGATCAGCTGGCAGAAAAAGAATTGCTGGAAATCATCAACGATTTTCTTGAAAAAATGGACGCAGAGGACAGAGATATTTTCGTGAGAAGATACTGGTTTTTTGACTCTGTTTCAGCGATCGCCAAAAGACATGCTATGTCTGTTGGAAGTGTAAAAATGAATCTGTACCGGAACAGAAAGAAGCTGCTAAAAGTGTTAGAAAAGGAAGGAAAACACTTATGAAGAAATTTGATTTTTCAAAAAAATTTGGCGATATTGATCCGAAATATATCAGCGAAGCAGAAGGAGAATGGAAAGGAAAGAAAAATGCCTGGGTGCCATCATTTTGGCGCAGACTGGCGGCAGCTTGTGTGATATTGGCGTTGATCTCGACTGTTTTATCGAATCCCAAAGTGCAGGCCGCGATCAAAGAGGTTGTTTTATCAATAGGAGAAACCCTGGGATTACAAAGAGGAATCGACTCCTATACGGAGGTTTTGAACACATCGAAAACAGATCACGGGATTACTGCAAACTTAAAAGAAGTTGTTTTAGATGAAGGAGTTCTGCTGTTTGAGGTGCACGCGGAAATTGATGATTCCGAAGATGATCATCAGGGAAAATCGGCACCGATTTCATCTTTTGCTAATACAGGAGTCTCACTTGATCTGGAAAAAACCACAATAAATGGTCAAAAATTGGATGAATATATGAGTGGGAATTATACTCCTTATTCTGCAGAAGATTTATTCGATACAGATACCGACATAAATGTAACTGAATATGACCAAGTGCAGGAGTACCGTTTTCATGCTCCCAGAGATCTTGGAGAAAACCCGGAGATACATCTTGTGCTCCATGCTTTTGATCTTGATGACTGGCAGAAATCCGTAGCGGAATTTACCTTTGATTTTACCGTATCGCGAGAGAAGCTTCTTAAGCAGACGACCCATAAAGAAGTTGAAAATATTTCTGTTCAAACTGAAGAAGGACCAGTGGTATTAAAAGATATTTTCCTGAATAAATTACAGAGCAGTATTTCAGCAGAAGTACCAGAAAAACTGTACCAAAACTACGAAGTTGAGCTGCGTGGAACAGACAGCAAAGGAAATAAAGTGCGATATAATCTGACGGATGATGCAAAAACAGACGACAGTCATCGGGACTGGAAATTTAAGACAGAATTTTGGACTTTCAATGACGATGAAAGACCGGAACTGCCTGATCCTGACAGCGAATATCTGGAATTGCAGCTTTATCTGAAATCCGAGAACTCCTCTGAAAACGTAACTGAAAGCAGTGTTACGAAGGAGTATGTTTTGGACGACGATGATGACGTTTATATCGAAGAAGAAAATAACGTTTACGATGTAGCAGATGATTATGATTCTGGATGGAAAGCTGTGGGAGAAAAAATACGGATTGATATCAGATAAATGAATCAAATGCCAGAGAATCGTTACTGTTCAATCCATTCACAGTAACTTGGTCAAAATGCATTCCAAATCACCTTCAGTGATGGCGTTTTGTCCCGTATGGTCGTACCAAGCGAGTTGAAGGTTCATGGAAATTGGGAGGCGAGATGACTCTACGGGAAGTAAATTGATTAAAGACCCACGAAATTTAAAGGTCTGAATGACCTGATAGGAAATAAGTTATTTAAAGGTCTACAGAAATCGGAGGGGGAAAGGACTGGGAGATAAGTAAGTTATCAGGAAGTCAACAGAAGTTAGAAATTTTGAATGACTATGGTAAAAGAAAGTAGCAACAGAGTACATGAAGTTGCAAAAAATGAATGGTTGGAATTATACTTGCCTACAAGCAAGTCAATAAATTGTCCCCAGGAGGATGGTCCAGAGGACTCTTTTTATCTGCGAGGGAAGAAAATGCAGCCAAGAAAGAATTAGAACACTTAGGATTTGTGGAGATGGTGTATATGGCGAAACATGAATTTGGAATTATGCTGGATGCCCCTAAGAAAGGCAAGCATTATGACGAATATGAACCGTGGAAATATACCTGCATTTCTGTTGATGATGACGACTTAGCAAACATTGTTGAGAGACTTAGCACCATTGACTTTTATTGGCACACGCTTTCTGCTAAAGGCAAAGGGCTTGCATATTATGGTATTACATTGATTCCACCTGACTCGTTAAAAGCATTTATTGATGTCATTGCAGATATTTCTGAATTGAATGAATTAAAGAAATTATTAGAGCAGGCGTTGGATAAAAATAAATGGATGATTCACTATGGAATCTGATCGAAAAAACAATCTGGAGGTGATAAAATGATTAAAGAATTAATGTATATTGAACTCAAAACTGGATATTCGGATGATGGTCCGGCATGGATTGGGTATGTACAAACTTCAAAAACCAGGAAAACAATTTATTTCAATGATCATGCTTTTCAGAAGAATATTGGTAACTATGCAAACTATATGGACATTGAGAATGGTGAAGAATATTGGATTTCCGGATTAAAAAAGAAAGAGAGTAATCGGCATTGGGCTGGTCATGGCAAAATTATGATTGACCGTAGAGCAGTTGATGACTATCTCACTTTAATTGGAGAAAAGGAATTGCCATCAAATTTGTTTGAAATAGTTGGCATGGAGGACAGATTTCCAGTTGAACGAGTAAATAAACGATTGAATGCGAAGCATTAAAACATTCATTATTGAGGAATAGAGCGATGAGGAAAATATTGATTGCATTAATTGTGTCAGGGGCATTGCTGGTACTTGGTGGAGTGATTCTTGGATATTATTATCCAATTGTGGGAAATATAGTGGGAATAATTGGATGGATTTTAATCTTTTGCTTTTTTATATTGAAGTTAGTATATGGCAAGAAGAACAAAAAGTAGCTTGTAAAGGAATCTCATTAATGTTAGGATAAAACCAAATGAAGGCACGTTACCACGGGGCGGACTGATGGACATGAACACTTTAAATCCGGGATAGGATTTCGATGAATGGAAGGACACACAGAAAGGAGTTGAGCTTATGTGCCGTGAAATGGAGAAAATTTACAGCGAGGGAATGGAAAGCGGCGAAAAACGCGGTATAGAGAAAGGTGAACTCAAGAAAGCAAAAGAAACAGCCCTTTCCATGGCAGAAGAGGGCATGGATGTAAAGACGATTGCCCGTCTGGTTAAGATAAGCGAAAAAGATGTCCAGAAGTGGATTGATGAAAATTTATGTACAATGAAATAAATAAAAATATTGTAAATGGGCAGGTCTGATATTTTGGACTTGCCTGATTTTTTAATATTATCGTGCGAAAGGGTAAAATCTCTGTTATAATAGAGTTATCCTGTATTAGAGTTGTAAGGGCATCAGCTATAAATATATCGTAGTAGAAAAGAGGAATGTCAAATGAAAACATTAGTTATTTATTTTTCACAGACAGGAAAGACGAAAGAAGCAGCTGAACGGATTGCACAGCTTTCTGGTGCAGACCTGGTAGAGATTAAGACTCATAAATCTTACCAGATGTCTTATCAAAAGACGGTATTTACCTCATTAAAAGAAATTCTGTTAAACGAGCGGCCAAAACTGAATATGGAGATTCCTGATATTTCTGTATACGACAGGATACTGATAGGAAGTCCGATCTGGTGCGGAACGCTTCCGAATGCAGTGTTCAGTTTTCTGGATAAAGTAAATCTAAATGGAAAAAAAGCAGCAATTTTTACAACCAGTGGAGCTACAGAACCGCAGGAGATCGCGGTGAGAATCAAAAAGAAATATCCTGCAAAATGGTGCAGACCATTTAATGCGAACCATGCAACAGATGAAACTATCATAAGTTGGTTAAAATAACAAGCAATAACTATAAAGTTCCAGAGCCTGTTTTGGAAATGGATATACAAATAAGAGGCTATGAAAGTAGCTGTAAAATCCGATCTTCTATTTGTGGAGGAAACATAATGCAAGATGAAATGTTTATGAAAAAAGCTATTGAACTGTCAAAATTGGCAGTTGAGCATGGTAACGAGCCGTTCGGAGCGGTACTTGTCAAGAATGGCGAAATTGTATTTAGCAACGAGAATCAAATTTATACCAGACACGATCCAACATTTCATGGAGAAGCAGGATTGATTCGAGAGTTTTGTGCACAGACTGGCATTACCGATCTGCATGAATATACTCTTTATTCCAGCTGCGAACCATGTTTTATGTGCAGTGGCGCAATGGTTTGGGTGAAGTTGGGACGGTTGGTTTACGGTGCAAGCAATATTGATTTGGAGCATATTCTCGGAAACACCGGATGCAATTGCTCAAAAATGGTATTTGATAATTCTTTCTGGCAACCGCAGGTTTCGGAAGGTGTTTTACGTGAAGAAAGTCTTTCGATTCTGAAAGAGTATTTTTATAATCATGCAAAGGGGTGAGAGGAAATTTTAAAAATAAGCCGTGAATAATTCAGGTTAAATTGTATCAAGTTCAGCGTTTCAACGAATCCTTGTTCCTGTGGATATTATCCGAATATTTCTTTTATACACTTGCACTTCTTTGATAATCTGTTTATAATAAGAAACATTGTTAACAGTCATTATAATGCATTAAAATGGTCTCACATACCCCTGAAACAGTGAGGTTATTTTTTTGCTTCAAAAAGTGAAAGGAAAATTATGAGAAAACTAGCATTACGCGATAAAATACTCCTACAGATCGACAAAGCCGCGCGTTATATCGGCGGGGAAGTCAATGCAGTTATGAAGAATAAGGATGACGTAGAAATCCGGTTTGCGATGGCGTTTCCGGATGTCTATAGAACGCACTTGATATCTAGTACAGGAAACAATATATAGTACTGCCTGGTGATTCTGTGTACAATATTTTGGTGCTGCGGAGTGCTATTTGGTATCAAACAGCAGTAAATACTACGGTGACCAAACGCTGCTTTTGACCATTTTTTCATACGTTTTTTTAGAAGATATTAAGATGTTTTTAGCGTGTATTGCCCCCTTCATTATGATGTTTTTCTTTTTTTGCGAGAGTATAACTTTTTCAATGTCAAAAAAGTGCAGTTAACAGATGCCTCACGAGAAATCTAGTGTAGTGTACCGATGATATATAGTTAAAATATTACTGTTTTTTACGCCGTTTTGATGTATACTTAAAAGAAAAGGCGGTAATTACAAAATGGCAAGACCAAAAACATATCATATCAACCTGACTGAAGATGAATTAAAGACCATCAAATCTACTCTCAGGAAAAAGCAGACTTCAAAAACAGTAAAGAGCAGATGTCAGATTCTTTTGGATCTTGATGAAGCTCACGGGAAAGTCCTTACCCATGAACAATCAGCAAAGTCCAATGCAGTGTGCCTTGCAACAATTACCAACACGGTAAAACTGTATTCAACAAAAGGAATTGACGGCATTGTTACTTTGTAACGAAACATTAATTCAGACAATGCTAAACGTAAGCTGGATGGTCGTGCGGAAGCACGTCTGATAGAAATTGCATGTAGTCCTGCACCGGAAGGACATTCTCGTTGGACATTGCGTCTTCTCGAAGAACAAGCAAAAGTTGTACTGGATACACCAGTTGGAAAAAATGCAATTGGTCGGGCTTTAAAAAAAACAAACTTCGACCTCACAAAAACGACTACTGGTGCATCCCCTCAAAAGAAGATGCAGAATTTGTAGCCTGTATGGAAGATGTCCTTGATGTATATGAACTTCCATATAATTCTAAACGGCCTGTTGTATGTATGGATGAAAAACCATATCAACTTTTGGGAGATGCAAGAAAATCATTACCAATGCGTCTTGGAGATAATGCCAAAATTGATTCCGAATACATACGCAATGGAACATGCAGTATATTTGTGTTTGTTGAACCACTTGGTGGGATGCATCATGTAAGCGTACATGAGCATCGAAAAGCTACTGACTGGGCAAAGGAAATAAAGTATTTATCAGATGTAATGTTTCCAGACGCAGAAAAAATCATTCTTGTCATGGATAACTTAAACACTCATAAACCCGCATCCTTGTATAAAACGTTTCCTCCAGCAGAAGCAAGACGGATTATCAAGAGGCTGGAAATACATTACACCCCGAAGCACGGCAGTTGGCTTGACATGGCAGAGATTGAATTAAACGTCATGACACGGCAATGCTTATCCAGACGTGTTGAAACAATTGAACGGCTCCGTAAAGAATTAAGTTCATGGAAAGAAGAACGTAACAAATCAAAAGCGAAAATTAAATGACATTTTCAAACAGGTGATGCCAGAGAAAAACTGATATCATTGTATCCGAATCTTACTACCAATTAAAAATTGGTAGTAAGATTAAATATCATCGGTACAATGCACTAGATAAGAACCTGATTAATATTATTCTGGGAAATATGTAGTTTCCATTTTGTTTAATTCAGGCAATATGGTAACCAGCATGGTAATAAAGCACAGAGAACCACCGATCACATTGGATACCGGTTCTACCATAAATACGCCATCTGTGCCCATGTGTAATCCATAGGGCAGAAAATAGGTCAGTGGAACCACGATAAATACTTTACGAAGCAGGGAAAAAAAATCGCCTGCTTTTTTTACCTTTTCAGGACGTCTGGCTCCGTAATTGTAGCTGAGAACAGGAGAGGTTCCCTCATTGATCGCATGGATAGGCGTCTCCACCATCTGGCGAACACTGGATATAATAGTCATGACAGAGATATAAATATCACCGCCTGTTACTGAAAGAACATTATTGCAACAGATACTTACCAGACTGTTGGTCAGCTGCATGATAAATCCGGCAGACCCCAGGCTGATGATATCTCTGGCATGTCTGGTGCACTCAGAAATCTCATTTATATGAAGCCATCTTACCTTTAATTCCGATTTCCCATGAAGAAAATAAAATACAAGCAAGGCGGAGAGAATCTAAGAGATCACATAAATGTGTTATGATTTCTCGTGATTATTATTTTTAACAACAGTGTTGGTTCTTGAAGCAGATGTTGAATGGAGCGTCTCCTGGTTTTGGAAAATATCAGGCGAAGACGGTATCTGCTTCTCAACATGTTCAGAGTGAAGATGGATATTATCATTATTCAGCAGCTGATTAAAATTCTTGATAACGATGTTCAGGGGATCCTGCTGTTTTCGGAGTTTTTTCCATTCGTCCCGGGCGGTGGCCTATTCAGCTTCTAATTTTTCAATCTGTGTGTCCGGTTTTTCCGGCTTCGGCAGAGCTTTTACGCCGAACTCCTTCAGGGCCTCTTTGCTGGCAGTGTGAAGCTCATACTCTTTCTGATGTCGGCTGCGGTAGAATGCAGGATACTGGGTGCTTTTTTATTTCACGGGGAGTGCGGTAAGCGGAGCTGTACTTTTTGATCAGTTGCTTCGTCTGTATCAGCTGGCCGTTTTGTCTGTGATGCTAAGGGTGATATCCGCATAAGCCCGGATCTCCCGGGAGAGTTTCTTTCGGATTTTTAGTTATCTGGCTATGCTGGAAATTAAGCTGGGAATTCTTAAAAGTGGCTTATGTGGTCTGCATCGGTCTGCCGATAGCGGCGATGCCCGTGATTTTTGGCTTGGTGTTATGTTGTACGATTATCCTGATCCCGGTAGGTGCAGCAATGAGGCCTTTACATTTGCGAAGGAAAGGAAAATGACGAGATAAGTTCCCTGTATGGATCGGTATTCTTTATTTTTCCAGATATCCGTTTTTTCGAATAAATCCTTGCGGCCGACGTATTGAACAGAGAAGAATTATGCCAATTGCAGTTGTTTTCAATCAAATCCCATCTTTCTGAGACAGGTTAAGGTTCCGTTTCTATATTCTTATCTTAATAGACGGATTAGGCAGTGGCAACAGATTTTTGAAATATTAGATGGTCTGCCAGGGCTGTTTCTGCGGGGAGTGGGAGACGGAAAATGTAGGCTTTATCATCGGCAGTATCGGATAGGCGGAATCAATGCTATTTTTACGTTGAACGGTAAACTTTTATATGATCCATGAGATTTCCTAAGCACAGCTTGAAAACAGGTTCCAGGATAAATTGAGGGACATTGACGTTCTGTTAAAGGACATTTTGTGTTTGATGAAGAATTCCGGTTATAATGATGTAAACCGCAGGGGCAAAAAAAGCGCACAGGGCGGTTTCAAAATGATAAGAACAGGAGACGTAAGAATGAATGATGAAGAAATGAAGGATTTATATGTGATGATGCTGTCGCTGCAAAGCCTGCAGAATCGGGGGATTACAATTAAAGAAACGTTTCACAGGAGTATAAGGACACTTCTGCTCTGGTACCAGCAGTCCGAAAACATGGAATATTTGGATCTGGCATTGCTTCATGTGCAGGCGTATACTAATATGGGATTTGCCCTTGATGACAGGGAGGATACAGTCAGGGTAATCCTGGAGAAAACAGGGAAGAAAAAAGAGGATTTTATCCCCAGAGGATATCTGATCGGAAAGAAGATTCGCCTGAACAAAACACAAGTCCGCAGTATGATTGGCAGATGGAAGCCGAGCAGAGAAAATCCGATGACGATCAGTGAAGTGATTGAAGAGATTATAGACCGTGTGAAAAATCATGCAGAAGGCAGATATATCTATCAATATTCCCGCGCCTCTGGAAGTACACAAGAGGAACCGGAGGTCTATGAGTTGGTGATTAATGAAGAGGAAAGTTATTTTTACGATGTAAAGAATTTCAGGTTTTATACTTTTATGGAGGAATAACAGAGATGATCAATGTGGCGATTCTGGATGATGAAGCTGTTTATCTGGATAAAGAAAAAGAAATCACCGAAGCGTATTTCAGAGAAAAGCAGGAAGACTGCAGAGTTGATACCTTCCAAAGCATAGAATGGTTCGTCAGCGGTTTGAAGGAAACCTGCTATGATCTTTATATCCTGGATGTGGAGATGCCTGGAAAGAACGGATTGGAAGTATCCAGAGAAATCCGAAAGCTTTATCCGGAGCCGGTGATCATATTTATCACAAATTATGTGGATTACGCGATTGAGGCTTATGAGGTCAATACCTTCCGCTATATTCCAAAAAGCCGGCTGGAGACGAAACTGACAGAGGCTTACGATGCGCTTTTTCTGATACTTATGGAAAAAAACGAAAAATATTATGTGATAGAAAAGAAGGGGACTCTGGAAAAGCTTGCGTATTCAGAGATTTTTTACTTGAGGAAAGAGGGGAAAAATGTGGTCTTTGTCCATAGAAGCGGTGAAACAGGGATACGTGCCAGTCTCTCTTCCCTGGAGGAACAATTGGCTTCGGATGGGTTTATCATGGCAGACAGAGGATATCTTGTCAATATCCGGCACGTCATGAGGATGAAAAACCATGACCTGTATATGCGCAATGGGAATATTGTCACAGTAGGCAGGGAACGCTTTAAAAGTGTCAAACAGGCAATTGTGGATTTCTGGGAGAGGTGAGTTCAAATGGTATTTGATTATTGGAGGACATGAAACTGCATTTAGAGGACACTTCACTTCTGCCGATTTATTTGTGCTATAATCTGAATCGTCCGCTGAGGGAAGGGGATGAGAAGCAGAGAAAACGACATAAGTTAATTATATATGTGTGTGGGGAATACAAATGGCTAAATTTGCTTTATATGGACTGGCAGCTTTAATGGAGACAGGAATAGGATTCTGTATATTTGGGAAAATATTTCCCAAAAGAATACAGTATGATAAGAAGTTTAATATGGTTTGTGGGTGCCTGATATTTCTGCTTATGACAGGAATGTATAAGATGACAAAATGTATGCTTGGGGACAGGGTGAATAACTGGAACAGTGTAGGACATTTTGGGGTCTGTTGTAGTGTGCTTTTACTTATCATTACAGTTCATGGGATGAAAAACAAAAAAGAAAAAATGTTGTTTTTTTTGCAAATTGTTTTTTTTATAATCATTGCTCTTGATTTGACTGAACAATATTGGATGTCATATCAATCCATAGCAATGATGATTATGGGGAATATATTTCCACCGCTGTATCTATATCTTTTTTTTCAATGTACCTTTGCTCAAGCATATTTGTGGGAGGTCGTTTATGTAGTTAATATCGGTTTTGTAAAGGAAGTGTATATTGCATATACAGGAGTCTTCCAAAACCGGAGGTTTGAAGATTTCTTTTACTATCCAAGAATACATTCACAAGATGAAATTATCTTTTTCCTCATAATTTGTTTTGGACTTTTGCTTATCAGCAGAGTGGATTCATTGGTAAGCTTATTGAAAAAACTGCTTATGGAGCATAAAAAAAAGTTGTTCATATTGATATGGATAGAAATATTTTTGCTCATGGGAGTGGCCAATCTGGGAGAAGGTGAGATTGATAGAAAAAAGCTGGCATTAACATGGGCTGCCTTGACTGGAATTATGATGTGTATTTTCATAGCATATATTAGGCTCCAACAGAGGATTAACGAAGCGGAGAATAACATTTTAAATGTAAGATATGATGTAATTAAAGCACAGTATGAAGAACTGAAGAGTGCATATGAAGGATACCGATGTCTGGTACATGATGAGAAACATTTAATTTCTTATGTGGCAGAGTGCTTGGATAATGGAAATGTGGAGGAGGTTCAGAAATTTTTGAATAATTATCAAGCAACCTCTTTATCGAGAAATAGAATCACATGGACAGGAATATCAACTCTTGATTTTATGCTGAGTATCAAAAACAGAAAAATGAAAAGAACAGGGATTTCATTTAAACTGGATGCTCAGGTGGAAAATATCCCCATGGAAGATTCGGATTGTATAATGCTTATGGGAAATTTGCTTGACAACGCTATAGAAGCTGCGGATAAATGTGAAGATGGAAGAAAAAATATTTATTGCGTAGTTCGCAATGTAAATGATATGCTGATTATCAAAGTGAAGAACAGCAGTATAAGTGCACCGATAGTGAGGAAAGGGAGATTTTTAACTAATAAAAAGGAAAAAGAAAAACATGGCTGGGGAATTGAAAGTGTAAAAAGAATTGTTGAAAAATACGATGGAGAAATTGATTTTCAATATGGCTCTACATATTTTGAAACTGTTGTGATAATTGGAAATGAAGAATAAGGAGGAAACAGGACATGGAGACAACTATGC
>NZ_FR886719.1:0-37767 GCF_000436615.1 Blautia sp. CAG:237 | reverse complement strand
CAATTCGTCCAAAGGACTGCATAGGGTGGTTTCATTCGTGTGATTATGTGCAATAATTTAGTGGATTGCTATAGTTGATTTAAATTCTAAGAGTAAATAAATGAGTCATACTGCGAAGAATATTTCTATTAAATGATTCCCAATACCATTCTCTAATGTTCCTAAATCACAAATAAAAGAAAAGGAGATGTAATATATGAATGGTTTAAGACAAAAATTATTAGAGGAAGAAAGGTTTTTAAAAGACATTCTGAACGGGATAGGTGATTCAGAGGAAGAAGTGTTGGAAGGTACTTTACGAATCTCGATGGACAAAAATAAAGTCCGTTACTTTCATCATATTCCAAGTGGAAATGGTAAGAAATATGACACCTATATTCCAAAGACTAACAAAGAACTTCCTGTTCAACTGGCGCAAAATACATATAACAACAAATTGCGCAGCCTGGTAAAGAAACGTCTGGAACAGCTTCGAAGAATATTGAAAGATTATGATGACAATGAAATTGACGTATTATACACGAAAGAACATCCCGAGAGACAGAAGTTGATCAAACCGATACAACCAACATGGGAACAACGTTTAAGCGAGTGGGAAAAGGAAGAATATAAAGGCAAGACATTTGCTGAAAATATTCCAGTCATAACAACAGCAAAGGGAGAACGTGTGCGTTCGAAGTCAGAAAAAATCCTGGCAGATTATTTTTATCATACAGGAATTCCGTATAAATATGAGCATCCAGTAATATTGAAAAGATTTGGAATAGTCTATCCCGACTTTACATTTTTATCTCCAAAGACAGGAGAAGAGATATACTGGGAGCATGATGGAAGAATGGATGATCCTGAGTATGCAAGAAAAGCGATCAAGAAGATTGAAACATACGAAAAAAATGGAATCTTTCCAGGGCAAAGGTTAGTCCTGACATTTGAAACGCTACAGGATGGATTGGACATGAAAATTGTAGAGAAGCTTGCAAGAGAGTATCTACTATAGTATGAAAGATAGAAAGGTATGCCTTTAGTGTTGGCTTATATTACCTTGTAAACAGTTTGGAAAAAATTGATGGCTTAGGTTAACTGAAATTCAGGATAAAGATTACCAGTAGAAAAGTAATGGTAGGATCTACGAATCAATATAGCTGTAATGACTTGTATAAGAGTAAATACAGGGCAGACCAACAGAAACTGAGGCGAGAAATGACCAGCAGATAAGTAAGTACAGTGGAAGTCCACAAAAATTGTGATTGAGGATGACTATAGCAATAGCAAGTCCATACAAAGTCAACAAAATCCCGGTAAGTTATATGGTCTGGTAGAGAGTAAGTAGTAGACAAGTCAAAACCAGCTCCGAAATTATATGGTCTGATGGGGAGCAAGTACTAGGCAAGTCAAAACCAGCTCCGAAATTATATGGTCCGATGGCGAGCAAGTATCAGGCAAGTCAAAGGAGGCTCCGAAAGTAGATAGTCTGATAGGAAGCAGGTACTGTACAAGTCTAAAATGCCCGTAGCTTAGATGGTCTAAAGCTGAGTAAGTCAGTGTCGGGTTTACAGATCCAGACAGGTCTGCATGTGGCTCGATAAAGTGAAAAATATGCCATAGGAAAACGTCAAATTCCCAAAAATACCACTTGACCTCCAGCCAGATTTGCGGTATAGTTCTCTACACTTTGTAAAAAAGGAGCGAGAACTTATGACTTTTTATCAGGAACTGCAGCTGAGTTCTGTGGGCTCGAAGCAGTTGATCAAAAACACCACAGATCCAAAGGAAAAAAGACGACACATTCTGATCTACAATTTCAAGGTATACCTCGTGATGGCATTCTGTGTGGCGGTTGTGTCTTTGTACAGTAAGCTTACCGGCAGTAACAACAGCGTGGTTGGCGTGACCGTTCTTCTGGCGGTGATGGTGCTCAGACAGGCAGATTTCGGGATACGGACGACACATGGGCTGTTTTGCATTGCAGGGATTTACGGGATTTTGATGGCCGGACCAAGGATCGCGAATTCAGTCTCCGCAGTACCGGCATTTGCCGTGAATATCATTTGTATTATGCTTCTGATGATCCTGGGATGCCACAACGTGATCATGTATAATCATTCTACATTTGTCCTGGGATACCTTCTCCTGCTGGGGTACGATGTGACCGGAGCAGAATACATAAAGAGAGTAGAAGGACTCGCCGTTGGAATGCTGCTCTGCATGTTTATCTTCTATAAGAATCAAAAGAACCGTCCATATAGAAGAACATTCCTGGATCTTTTCCGTGAATTCGACCTGAATTCTGCGCGCGGAAGATGGTATCTCAAACTGACACTTATCGTTTCCAGCGCAATGCTTTTCATGAACCTTCTGGGACTTCCGAGAGCAATGTGGGCAGGAATTGCCTGCATGTCTGTATGTCTTCCATTTACCGAAGACTGCATGGGACGCGCAGGAAAACGAGGAATGTTCAACATTGTAGGATGTGCTTTATTCATCGTATTATACCTGATCCTTCCGAAATCCATGTATCCGTATATCGGCATGATCGGTGGAATTGGCGTAGGCTATTCAGCAGGATATGCCTGGCAGACTGCATTCAATACTTTCGGAGCATTATCCATCGCAGCAGGACTGTTCGGCATGCCGGCAGCAGTAGCACTTCGTATCGGTGCCAACGTATTCGGAGCAGTATATACGATCCTATGTAACAAAGTAATCGACAGACTGTTTGAACGCAAACATATGGAAAAGAGTATCGCATAATTAAATATAGATTGCATCTGCTTTCTGTTCGGAATATAATATTTAATGAAACGAACAGAAAGCAGTTTTTTTATGGAGGGAGGAAAGATTTGAAAAAAGTAAAAAAACTATAAGTATATTGCTGTGCCTGCTTTTGCTTGGTGGGATTTTGAGCGAAACAGGGATGCAGGGTGGTATCTTGCCTCAGACTGTACAGGCTGCCGGCAGGTATACCGGATGGAAAACTGTTTCCGGGAAGAGATACTATTACCAGAATGGCAGAATGCTGAAAGGCATGTCAAAAATCGGAAATGACTATTATTGTTTTAATTACCAGGGGGTTCAGCTGAAAGGATGGGTGTACACAAAAAATCATTATCGCTATTTCGATAAAAGAAGCGGAAAAATGAGAAGAAACACCACAATTCAGGGAAGAAAGATCAATAGCAATGGAGTATGGGTACCTGTAGTTGTTCTTGATCCGGGACATTCCGGAGTCCAGATGAGTGGATATGAACCATTGGGACCGGGCTCAAGCGAAAGAAAAGCGAAATGCAGTTCCGGCACAGAAGGAGTTGCTACAGGAATTGGAGAATATCAGCTTACATTAAATATAGCCAAAAAACTTCGTACAGCACTGATAGCACAGGGATGTCGTGTGATTATGACCCGAAATGACAACAAAACCAGAATAAGCTGTGCACAGAGAGCAGGAGTTGCAAACAGAGCAAAAGCAGATGCATATCTGAGAATTCATGCAAATGGAGTGGATTATTCATCGGTAAATGGCGCGATGACAATTTGCGTAACCTCCAGGAACCGTTACGTTTCCAGAAACATGTACAGGAAAAGCTATGCACTTTCAAAAGCAGTGCTGAATTCTTATGTGAAGGCAACCGGATGCAGGAAAGAATATATATGGGAAACAGACAGCATGAGTGGAAATAACTGGAGCAAAGTCCCGACAACACTGATTGAACTTGGATATATGTCGAATCCGTCAGAAGACAGAATGATGCAACGACCATCCTACCAGCAAAAAATGGTCAAAGGAATGGCTGATGGCATAAAAAAATTTTTTATAAGTTGAGAGGAGAAAATACACGGCATATTTAGGCGAAGAAATCAAGAAACTTGGATTCGGTCTGATGCGTCTTCCGAAGCTGGATGACGACACCATCGATGTAGAACAGACCAAGAAGATGGTAGATCTTTTTCTGGATGCAGGATTCACGTATTTTGATACTGCATGGGCTTACGCAGGAAGTGAAGATGCGATCCATCAGGCACTGGTAGAGCGCTATCCGAGAGAAAAATTCCAGCTTGCCACCAAGAACACAGCATGGATCAACTGCAAGACAAGAGAAGATGCGACAGCACAGTTTGAAACATCCCTGAAACAGACAGGAGCAGGATATTTTGACTTTTATCTGCTGCACAATCTCGGCGAGATGAGAACACAGTATTTTGATAACTTTGATCTCTGGAGCTGAGTCCAGGAGAAAAAGGTCCAGGGTCTGATCAAACATGTAGGCTTCTCCTTCCACTCCACACCGGAAGAACTGGAAGCGATCCTGACTGCACACCCTGAGATGGAATTCGTCCAGCTCCAGATCAACTACGCAGACTGGGAAAACCCGGCAGTCCAGTCAAGAGCATGCTATGAGGTTGCACGTAAGCACGGCAAACCGGTCATCATCATGGAACCAGTCAAGGGCGGTATGCTTGCAACCCCGCCGGAAAGCGTAGAAAAGATCCTCAAAGACGCAGAACCAGACGCATCCCCGGCATCCTGGGCAGTTCGTTTTGCGGCAAACCTGGAAGGTCTGCTGAAATAATATCAGTCGTTCACTTTCCAGTTTTCCAGAAGTTTCAGTTCGATCTTCGTTCCATCAGGAAGAGAGAACCAGTGATCGTTGATCGGAGTCACAGGATAAGCTTTGATCTTTTCCATTGTTTCTTCTACAGAATCAACGGCGATAGAAATATGAACATAGCCGTTTTCGGCAGTGATATTGATATTTTCCATCTCGCAGAGCTGGATACCCTCGCGGAACCAGCATTTGCGAGATGGCTTTTCTCCGATTTCTCTCCACATATGCATATCAAATACATCTTCAAAAAATTTCTGGGCGTCTTCGTAGGAACTTGTACGAATCGCGGCATGGTCGATCTTTGCCATAAAAAATCCTCCTTGATTAAGTTAGAGCCCCGACGGGGCTGTTTCTTTCACCATATAAGAACTTCCGAACAGATGCAACTGCTCTTGGAAATTATCTCAGCATTATCTGAAAAAATACAATATAAAAACCGCATAAGTATGCAAAAACAACAGACAACATGCACTTTTCCTTGACATAAATATACAAAATTGTTAAAATATTTAACGACATAGATTGAAACGGCGCTGATTTGATCTGAATCGGTGCCGTATTTTATTTTGAGGAGGTAGTAGAGATGTTAAAAGTATGGATTGCGGGTGCAAGTGGACAGATCGGCCGTGCATTGAATGATGTACTTGACCCGATGGAGATCGAGGCTCTGAACACAGACCTTGATGAACTGGACATCACCGATACGGATGAAGTGATCAACTTTGGTACCGTCAACCGTCCGGATGTGATCATTAACTGTACCGGTATTACAGATACCGATGAGTGCGAAAAAAATCCGGAACATGCATACCGTGTCAATGCCCTTGGCGCAAGAAACTTAAGCATTGTTGCCCGCAAATGTGGTTCCAAGATCGTTCAGCTTTCCACAGATGATGTATTTGACGGACAGAGCAAGAAACCTTACACAGAATTTGATGACACCAATCCGCTGACTGTTTACGGCAGATCTAAGAGAGCCGGCGAGTATTACGTCAAAGAATTTACTCACAAGCACTTTATCATCCGCAGTAACTGGGTATACGGACAGGGTGGACGCAACTTTGTAAACCGTGTTCTGGAGGCAGCAGAGACCGGAAAATCTCTTTCCGTTGCATCTGACCAGTTCGGTTCTCCGACCAGCGCGAAGGATCTTGCAAGAATGATCCTGTATCTGATCAGCACAAATGAATATGGAACTTATCATGTGACCTGCAGCGGCGTCTGCAACCGTTATGAATTCGCACAGGAGATCTTACGGCTTGCCGGCAAGAATATCGAACTGAAATCTGTTCCGACAGAGCAGTCAGATCTTTCTTCTGTCAGACCGCCATATGCAGTTCTGGACAATTTTATCCTTCGTATCATTGAGGTGTATGACATGCCAGACTGGAAAGAATCTCTGAAAGAATACATGGATGAAAGAACGGAGGACTAAGATGAAAGAAAAAAACACAAAAGCAAAAACTCCGAACAAAAAAGCAATCGGTCTGACAACCAAGATTTTCATCGCCCTGATCGCAGGTGCGATCCTTGGTATCATTCTCTGCTATCTGGTTCCGGACAGCAGCTTTAAGAAAGATGTAATTATTGAAGGTATCCTTTATGTCATCGGACAGGGATTCATCCGTCTGATGAAGATGCTTGTTGTACCGCTGGTATTCTGCTCTCTGATCTGCGGAAGCATGGCGATCGGGGATACCAAGAAACTCGGAACCGTAGGTGTGAGAACCCTGGCTTTTTATCTTGCAACCACTGCACTGGCAGTTTGCGTTGCACTTGGCGTCGGAAACCTGATTAATCCAGGTGTCGGACTTGATATGAGCGCAATCCAGAGTTCAGCAGCGTCTGTGGAAACCATGGAGGCAACTTCCCTTACGGATACAATCCTCAACATCATTCCGGACAACCCGATCAATTCTCTGGCAAGCGGAACCATGCTTCAGGTTATCGTATTTGCCCTGATCGTCGGTGTGATCCTTGCAAAGATGGGAGAGCGTGCAGAGACAGTAGCAAACTTTTTCAGCCAGTTCAATGACATTATGATGGAAATGACCATGATGATCATGAGCCTTGCGCCGATCGGAGTTTTCTGCCTGATCAGCCGTACTTTTGCAAACATCGGCTTCAGCGCATTCATTCCGCTGGCGAAGTATATGATCGGCGTACTGCTTGCCCTGGCGATCCAGTGCTTCGGTGTATATCAGATCCTGCTCAAGATCTTTACAGGTCTGAACCCGATACGTTTCATCAAGAAATTTTTCCCGGTTATGGCATTCGCATTCTCAACCGCTACATCCAATGCGACCATTCCGATGTCTATTGATACCCTTTCCAAGAAGGTTGGTGTATCCAAGAAGATTTCTTCCTTCACCATTCCGCTTGGTGCGACCATCAACATGGATGGTACTTCCATCATGCAGGGTGTTGCAGTAGTTTTTGCGGCACAGGCATTTGGCATCCATTTAAGCCCGATGGATTACGTGACCGTTATCGGAACAGCGACACTTGCTTCCGTAGGTACCGCAGGTGTACCGAGTGTCGGTCTTGTAACCCTGACCATGGTATTCAACTCTGTTGGACTTCCGGTAGAGGCAATCGGTCTGATCATGGGTATCGACCGTATCCTCGATATGACAAGAACAGCAGTCAACATCACAGGTGACGCTGTCTGCACAACGATCGTCGCACACCAGAACGGCGCTCTCGACAAATCAGTATTCAACGAAACAGACTGATTTCCAAATATCAATCTTAAAAGAAACGGCTGTACACATTATGTGTACGGTCGTTTTTTTGTCCATATATGCAAAACAGGTTGAAATCCCTTTCAGATGTCAGATATAATAAAACCATCATTACAAAAAGGAGAAATTTATGAGCATATTAAACGTTGAGCATCTGACACATGGCTTTGGCGACAGAGCTATTTTTTCAGATGTTTCTTTTAGACTTCTTAAAGGAGAACATATCGGACTTGTTGGAGCGAACGGAGAAGGCAAGTCTACTTTCATGAGCATTGTCACAGGGAAACTGATGCCGGATGAAGGCAAGGTAGAATGGGCAAAAAACGTCCACGCAGGCTACCTTGACCAGCACGCCGTCCTCGAAAAAGGCATGACGATCCAGGAAGTGCTGAAATCTGCTTTTGACCCGCTGCTTCAGAAAGAACAGCGGATGAATGAGATCTGCAATCTTCTGGGGAGCGCAGACGAAGAAGAGATGAACACACTGATGGAAGAACTGGGAACGATCCAGGACGAGCTGACTCTGCATGATTTTTATGTCATTGATTCCAAGGTAGAAGAAGTTGCAAGAGCACTGGGGCTTCTGGATCTGGGACTTGACCGCGATGTAACAGACTTAAGCGGCGGTCAGAGAACGAAGGTGCTTCTCGGCAAACTCCTTCTGGAGAAACCGGACATCCTGCTTCTTGACGAACCGACCAACTATCTCGATGAAGAACATATCGCATGGCTCAAACGTTATCTTCTTGATTACGAGAATGCTTTTATCCTGATCTCTCATGATATCCCGTTCCTGAATGATGTAGTCAATATCATCTACCATATGGAAAATCAGGAGCTGAACCGCTATGTGGGTGATTACGATCATTTCCAGGAAGTCTACGCAGTGAAGAAAGCACAGCTTGAGGCAGCTTACCGCCGCCAGCAGCAGGAGATCAGCGAACTCAAAGACTTCGTTGCGAGAAACAAAGCCCGTGTGTCAACCAGAAACATGGCAATGTCCCGTCAGAAGAAACTGGACAAGATGGATGTGATCGAGCTGGCAGCAGAGAAACCAAAGCCGGAGTTCCATTTCCGTTATGGACGCACACCGGGCAAAATGCTTTTTGAAACACATGACCTCGTGATCGGTTATGATGAGCCACTTTCCAAACCACTGAACTTCACGATGGAACGAGGACAGAAGATCGCACTGGTCGGAACAAACGGAATCGGCAAAACAACCCTGCTCAAGAGCATCCTTGGACTGATCCCGTCCCTCAAGGGAAACTGCGAGCGAGGAGAAAACCTCCAGCTTGGATATTTCGAGCAGGAAGTAAAGGGTGACAATAAGACGACCTGTATCGAAGAATTATGGCAGGAATTTCCGTCCTACACACAGTATGAAATCCGTTCAGCTCTTGCAAAATGCGGTCTTACAACGAAGCATATCGAGAGTCAGGTCCGTGTCTTAAGCGGTGGTGAGCAGGCAAAAGTCCGTCTCTGTAAACTTGTAAACCGCGATACCAATGTCCTGCTTCTCGATGAGCCGACCAACCATCTGGACGTAGATGCCAAAGAGGCATTAAAGAGTGCCCTCAAAGAGTACAGAGGAAGTATCCTTCTGATCTGCCATGAACCGGAGTTTTACCAGGATGTGGTAAATGAAGTCTGGGATATGAGCAAGTGGACTACCAAGGTATTCTAAATGGAGAAAATATTGTGAAAGGCAAAAAAATCAAAATTGTTTGCAGACTTTATCAACAGCCTTACGATCACATTTTTTATTAATTTTCTTTGATTTAAAACTGGGAGGGGAACTATGTTTGGCTTCGGCAAACTAAAAGAAAAAATAAATGTACGGATAAAAGGACATGACAGCGCATATCTCCCCATGATAAGCTAAAGAAGCAGTAAATAACAGGGCTTCAGTTTAGGGAGGGTTTATGCACAAGGAGGTAAATCACAAGATACGTAAGCACTTCAACGAGGGAATCTACAATGTTGCCCGCTATACAGAAATCGTGCTTTCTATCGTCATTCTGATCGTGATCGCGCTGGCTGGCATCCGGCTGATCTATGCGATCACAGAGACTTCGCTTATGGACATGGATATTGACTTTTTTACAAAGTTTCTGGCAAACGCCCTGTCGCTGGTCGTAGGTGTGGAGTTTGTAAAGATGCTCTGCCGCCACTCCGCGCAGACAGTTGTAGAAGTGCTGATGTTTGCAACAGCCAGACAGATGGTTGTTGAGCATATGGCACCAACACAGACACTGATCGGAGTCATTGCCATCGCCGTCCTCTTTGCAATCAGGAAGTTCCTGATGACAGAGGACAGCGACATGTCACATTCACCGTTTAAGAAATGTAAGGAAGAAAAACACGAGGTTTAATTTCTGCCTTTGCTTAAAGTGCTGTTGTGATAAGCAGAAGAATAAGTGACATCTTCTCCGAACCATTCCGGAGGAATATAGGTATTTGCCTGTTCTTCGGATTCGAATTCAACTTCGGCAAGAAGAAGTCCATCATAGTCTTCGTGGAAGACATCAAGTTCGATCGTCAGGCCATCCTTTTCCGGGATCAGATAACGGGTCTTGGAGATGACGATGCCGTCGGCTTTTGGCTTGAGATGCTCATAGGATTCCTGGGTCAGAGGGAGATTGTATTCCTCTCTGGACAGGAGTCCTTTTGATTTATAAGTCAGATAATATTCATCATCCTGCCTGCGAATGCGGACGACAGGATCCGTGCAGAGATAACCCTGCTCGATTTTATGGAAAGAACAGTTTGCGAGATCTTTTGGAAGCTGTTCTTTTTTTATGAGGAATTTTCTTTCGATTTCCATGTGCATACTCCTTTGCATTCTGAATTACAGGGAAAAATTCATTAGATTTTGTAGATTTAGTATATCCCTTTTTCCTGATAAATGCTATACTAAACAAATGGGAAAAATAAAACAGATACGAAACAGGGAGGTTTTTTATGAGCAAAAAAGTTTATATTTTTCTTGCAGACGGATTTGAAGATATCGAAGGCCTGACCGTAGTAGACCTGATGCGCCGTGCAGGAATCGACATAGAAACTGTTTCCATCAAAGAGAGCAATGAGATCACAACATCCCATGGGATCATGATGAAGACCGACAGAGTATTTACGGGAACTGATTTTTCAGATGCAGACATGCTCGTCCTTCCGGGAGGAATGCCGGGAACGAAGTATCTGGGAGAGTATCAGCCGCTCTGTGACCTTCTGAGAGATTTCTACGGAAAGAGCGGTAAAGTAGCGGCAATCTGTGCGGCACCGACTGTTCTGGCATCTCTTGGATTCCTTGAAGGAAGAAAGGCAACTGCATATCCGTCCTGCATGGAGGGGCTTACCGGCGCAGAGCCGTCTTATGAGAGTGTTGTAGTTGATGGCAATGTGACGACCAGCCGCGGACTTGGAACCGCTGTGGACTTCGCATTAAGCCTGATCGGACAGCTTCTTGGTGAAGAAAAGGCGGATGAGATCGCAGAATCCGTGGTATATTCCCGGAAATAAGGCAAAAACAGGAGTTTTCTACAAAAAATACTGGCGTTTTTATACCTGTTGTGCTATACTACGATAATGACTGTAATTGTATCTCTTGATATCGGGATACAGCTACCTGTACGCATTATCCGCAGACAGGGATAAGCAATAGATAGAATATTCAGAGCTTATATCTGAAAATTAAGGAGGAACAAAAAACATGAGTTTACAGGTTGAAAAACTGGAAAAGAACATGGCGAAACTTACAATCGAGGTTTCCGCTGAAGATTTAGAGAAAGCTATGCAGGCTGCATACCAGAAAGCAAAAGGAAGAATCTCTCTTCCAGGATTCCGTAAAGGAAAAGCACCAAGAAAAATGATCGAGCAGATGTACGGCAAGGGAATCTTCCTTGAGGACGCTGCAAACGCTCTGATCCCGGAGCACTATAGCAAAGCAGTTGAGGAGTGCGAGCTTGAGATCGTATCCCAGCCGGAGATCGCTGTAACACAGGCTGAGCCAGGAAAAGCTTTCATCTTCACAGCAGAAGTAGCTGTTAAACCGGAAGTTACTCTTGGTGAGTATAAAGGAGTAGAGGTTCCGAAGTCTGAGACAGAAGTAACAGACGAGGACGTTGAAGCTGAACTGAAGAAAGAGCAGGAGAAAAACTCCAGAACAGTTACAGTAGAAGACCGTGGAGCAGAGAATGGCGACATCACAACAATCGACTTCGAAGGATTTGTTGACGGTGAAGCATTCGAAGGCGGCAAAGGAACAGACTACCCGCTGACACTTGGTTCCGGATCTTTCATCCCGGGATTCGAAGATCAGCTCGTTGGATCTAAAGCCGGAGACCACGTAGAAGTTAAGGTTACATTCCCGGAAGAATACCAGGCAAAAGAACTGGCTGGCAAAGAAGCTGTATTCCAGTGTGACGTTAAGAAAGTAGAAGCAAAAGAACTTCCGGAACTGGATGATGATTTTGCACAGGACGCTTCTGAGTTCGATACTCTTGCAGAGTACAAAGAAGACATCAAGAAGAACCTGACAGAAAAGAAAGAAAAAGAAGCTCGTGCAGCAAAAGAAAACGCAGCAGTAGACAAAGCAATCGAGAACGCAGAGATGGAGATTCCGGATGCAATGGTAGCTACTCAGACACGTCAGATGCTGGATGACTTCGCAAGAAGAATGCAGTCTCAGGGACTTACCATGGAGCAGTACTTCCAGTTCACAGGAATGACAGCTGAGAAGATGCAGGAAGAAATGAAACCACAGGCTCTCAAGAGAATCCAGACAAGACTGGTTCTTGAGAAGATCGCAGAAGTTGAAAACATTCAGCCGACTCAGGAAGAAGTTGACGAAGAGATCAGCAAAATGGCTGAAGCATACAAGATGGAAGCTGACAAGATCAAAGAACTGCTTGGCGACCGCGAATTAGAGCAGATGAAGAAAGATATGGCTGTACAGAAAGCCGTAACTCTCGTAGCTGACGAGGCAAAAGAAGCCTAAGCAGACATTATGATCCACAGTCAGGCGACGAATGGAGGCATATTATATGAGTTTAGTACCTTATGTCATTGAGCAGACAAGCAGAGGCGAAAGAAGTTACGACATTTACTCCCGTCTTCTGAAAGACCGTATCATCTTTCTTGGAGAAGAAGTAAATGATGTAAGTGCCAGCATTATCGTGGCACAGCTTCTGTTCCTCGAAGCAGAGGATCCTGGTAAAGACATTCAATTATATATCAACAGTCCGGGAGGATCTGTAACCGCTGGTATGGCGATCTACGACACAATGAAGTACATCAAATGTGATGTATCTACCATTTGTCTTGGAATGGCAGCCAGCATGGGAGCTTTCCTTCTGGCAGGAGGAACCAAGGGTAAGAGATTTGCCCTGCCGCATTCTACCATTATGATCCATCAGCCGTCAGGCGGTGCACAGGGTCAGGCAACCGAGATCCAGATCGTTGCAGACCATATCGCACAGACCAAGCGTACACTGAATGAGATCCTGGCAGAAAACACAGGACAGCCTTATGAAGTAGTGGAAAAAGACACAGACCGCGACAATTATATGACTGCTGAAGAAGCAAAGGCATACGGACTGATCGATGGTGTTGTCGAGCATAAATAAAGCAGACAAAAGGAACCTCTTTTCAGGGGGTTCCTTTTGTGCCATAACAAACGGAAAGGAAACGAGAACTATCTATGGCAGAAAAAATAAGAGATGGAAAAGTCAGATGCTCTTTTTGTCACAAATCTGAAGACCAGGTCCGCAAGCTGATCGCAGGTCCGGAGGGAGTTTTTATTTGTGATGAGTGTATAGGTATCTGCTCAGAGATTATGGAAGAGGAACTGGGAGATTACGACCAGGAAGATATCTATGATACAGACATCAATCTGTTAAAGCCAGAAGAGATTCATAAGATTCTGGATGACTACGTTATTGGACAGGATGAGGCAAAGAAAGCACTTTCCGTAGCTGTCTATAACCATTACAAGAGAATCACAGCATCCAGAAACCTGGATGTGGAATTACAGAAGAGCAACATCCTGATGCTTGGACCGACCGGTTCCGGTAAAACTCTGCTTGCACAGACACTTGCCCGTCTTCTGAATGTGCCGTTTGCTATTGCAGACGCTACAACACTGACAGAGGCCGGTTATGTCGGTGAGGATGTGGAGAATATCCTTCTGAAACTGATCCAGGCAGCAGACTATGACATTGAACGTGCACAGTACGGAATCATCTATATTGATGAGATCGACAAGATCACCAGAAAATCCGAAAACGCATCCATCACCCGTGATGTATCCGGTGAGGGCGTTCAGCAGGCACTTCTGAAGATCCTCGAGGGAACCGTTGCAAACGTACCGCCGCAGGGAGGTCGTAAGCACCCACATCAGGAATTCCTTCAGATCGATACGACAAATATCCTGTTTATCTGCGGCGGTGCTTTTGACGGGATCGAGAAAGCGATCGAGGCAAGACAGAACACGAAGTCTATCGGTTTTGGTGCAGAAGTAGAGGTCAAGAAAGAGAGAAACATCGGTGAGATCCTCAAGGATGTCATGCCGGAAGATTTTGTCAAATTTGGTCTTATCCCGGAATTCATCGGACGAGTTCCGATCGTTGTAACTCTTGACGGACTGGATGAGGAAGCACTGATCCGTATCCTCAAGGAGCCAAAGAACGCACTGACCAGACAGTATCACAAGCTGTTTGAGCTGGACGGCGTAGAACTGGAATTCCAGGATGAAGCACTGGAAGCAGTTGCACGTAAATCTCTGGAACGTAAGACAGGAGCCAGAGGACTCAGATCTATCATGGAGAAATCTCTTATGGATCTTATGTACCGCACACCTTCTGACAAGACGATCCAGAAATGCATTCTCACAAAGGATGCCGTAGAAGGAACAGCAGAGCCGGAAGTCATCCATGGCGAAGCACCGGCACCGGAGCTTAAGAAAACTTCCCGTTCAAGAAAGAAAGGCAAGCCGGAAACGGCCTAAAGAAGGGACTGAAGAAACATGAAACAGCCAATTAGCATTCTTCCTGCGATCGCACTTCGAGGAACGACGATCCTGCCGGATATGATCGTTCATTTTGATGTAAGCAGAGAACGCTCTATGAAGGCAATTGAAGCTGCCATGCTTCAGGATGAGAAGATCTTTCTGGTCACACAGAAAGATCCGGAAATGGAAACACCGGGAATCACAGATCTGTACAAGGTTGGTACAGTTGCATATATCAAACAGGTAGTTAAATTACCACATGATCTGCTCCGTGTTCTGGTCGAGGGCGTGGAACGCGCAGAACTCATCGGACTGGAACAGGAGGAACCATTCCTCATGGCAGAGACCGCAGGATTTGAGGCAGATGGAGCCCATTATGCGAAGTCTCTGAGAGAGGCAATGTACAGAAGCATCCGTGAACTGTTTCAGAGATACTGTATCGAGAGCGGCAGGATCAGCAAAGATCTTGCTGCCAAGATCATGAACATCCAGAATCTGGAAGAACTGATCTCACAGGTATCTGTGAACATCCAGATCACCTACCAGAATCAGCAGAAGATCCTGGAGGCAGTGACACTGGAAGAACAGTATGAAGTTCTTGCAGCGATCCTGAACAATGAGATCGAAGTGCTTCAGATCGGACATGATCTCCAGCACAAACTCAAAGCCCGCGTAGACAAGAACCAGAGAGAATATATTCTGAGAGAACAGCTCAAACTGATCCGTGAAGAGCTTGGCGAGGACAACACTGCTGACACAGCACAGGAATACCGCGAGAAACTTGAGAAACTCCAGGCTTCAAAAGAAGTCAAGGATAAGATCAGCAAGGAGATCGACCGTTTCAAGAGCATGAACAGCAGTGCAGCTGAGAGCAGCGTGCTCAGCACCTATATCGAAACACTGCTGGATCTTCCGTGGGATAAGAAATCCGAGGATTCCATGGATCTTGCCGAAGCATGGAAGATCCTGGAGGAGGGACATTACGGCCTCAAAGAAGTCAAGGAGCGTATCATGGAATTTCTTTCCGTGCGTAAACTGACTTCCGGCGGCAAGAGTCCGATTCTCTGTCTTGTGGGACCTCCTGGAACTGGTAAGACCTCCATTGCCCATTCTGTGGCAGAGGCACTTCACAAGAAATATGTCCGTATCTGTCTTGGCGGCGTTCGTGACGAAGCTGAGATCCGTGGACATCGTAAGACTTATGTAGGGGCAATGCCGGGACGCATCACTGTTGCTTTGCAGCAGGCGGGCGTCAGCAATCCTCTGATGCTCCTTGACGAGATCGACAAGACAAGCAGCGATTACAAGGGAGATACTTCCTCTGCACTGCTTGAAGTTCTGGATCCGGAGCAGAACAGCCACTTCAATGACCATTATGTAGAGGTTCCGCAGGATCTCTCCGAGGTACTTTTTATTGCGACTGCAAATGATATCCAGGGAATCCCGAGACCGCTTCTGGACCGTATGGAAGTGATCGAGATCTCAGGCTATACCGAGAATGAGAAGGAACATATCGCGAAGGAACATCTGATCCCGAAGCAGCTTGAAGTAAATGGTATCCCGAAAGGTAAGCTGACCATACAGCCGGCCGCACTTCGCAAAATGATCACTCTCTACACCAGAGAGGCAGGAGTACGAGGACTTGAGCGCAAGATCGGTCAGATCTGCCGTAAAGCAGCCCGTGAACTCATGGAGAACGGTGCGGACAAAGTTGTTGTCAATACGAAGAATCTTGACAAATTCCTCGGCAAATCCACATACAGTTATCTGATGGCAAACAAGAAGGACGAAGTAGGAATCGCAAGAGGACTTGCCTGGACACAGGTTGGCGGCGATACACTTCAGATCGAGGTAAATGTCATGCCTGGCAAGGGTGAACTGGTACTGACCGGTCAGCTTGGAGATGTCATGAAGGAATCCGCAATGGCTGGTATTTCTTATATCCGTTCTGTTGCAGACCAGTACGATATTAAACCGGAATTTTTCCAGGAAAATGACATTCACGTACATATCCCGGAGGGAGCTGTCCCGAAGGATGGTCCGTCTGCGGGTATCACCATGGCGACAGCGATGCTTTCTGCGATCATTGGTAAGGAAGTGCGCGCAGATGTAGCCATGACAGGAGAGATCACTCTCCGCGGCAGGGTTCTGCCGATCGGCGGTCTCAAGGAGAAACTTCTTGCAGCGAAATACGCCCGTATCAAACAGGTACTTGTTCCGAGGGAAAATAAGCAGGATATTCAGGAGATCGATGCAGAGATCCTGGACGGCCTCAAAATTTCCTATGTAGATAATATGAAGGAAGTGCTTCACGAAGCACTGGTGAAATAAAGAGGAATTTATGATTATTAAAAATGCAGTTTTGGATATTGTCTGCGGAGTTACCAGCACACTTCCTGATACAGGGATGCCGGAGGTAGCTTTTGCAGGAAAATCAAATGTAGGAAAATCTTCTCTGATCAATGGTCTTATGAACCGCAAGGCACTGGCACGCACCAGTGCCCAGCCGGGTAAGACACAGACGATCAATTTTTATAAGATCAATGACGAGATGTTTCTGGTGGATCTTCCGGGATATGGATATGCCAAGATCACACCTGCCGAGAAAGAAAAATGGGGAAAGATGATCGAGCGTTATCTGCATACTTCCAAGGATCTCAAGGCAGTGTTCCTTCTTATCGATATCCGCCACAAACCATCTGCGAATGACTGCCAGATGTATGAATGGATCCTGCACAATGGATATGAACCGATCATCATAGCGACCAAGCTTGACAAGATCAAGAGAAGCCAGGTTCAGAAATGTCTCAAAGTTATCCGTGAAGAACTTAAGCTTACCAAGGGAACGAAGATCATTCCGTATTCCGCAGAAACAAAGCAGGGAAGAGATGAAATATGGGAACTGATCGATTCTCTGACCGGTCAGACACCTGCAGAAGAAGCCTGAAAGGACTATAAGAGATGGGAATCATCAAAGCAGTAAAACTTGCATTCGATTACTTGAAATATGATGAGGACGGCAACGTTCAGGAAACACAGAGAGCTGTGGATGGTGTGGATATTGATATCAAGGAAGGACAGTTTGTAGCGATCCTGGGACATAATGGTTCCGGTAAGTCTACCTTTGCCAAACACATCAATGCACTGCTTCTGCCGTCCGATGGAACAATCTGGATCGACGGGATCAATACTTCTGAGGAGCCGGAATTATGGAAGGTGCGTCAGAAGGCAGGAATGGTATTCCAGAATCCGGATAACCAGATCATCGGAACTGTTGTGGAGGAGGATGTCGGATTCGGGCCCGAAAACATGGGAGTTCCGACCGAGGATATCTGGAAGCGTGTCAACGAAAGTCTTGAGAAGACCGGCATGACAGCGTACAGACATCACTCTCCGAATAAACTTTCCGGAGGTCAGAAGCAGCGAGTTGCTATCGCAGGAGTCATGGCGATGCGTCCGAAATGCATTGTCCTGGATGAGCCGACAGCCATGCTGGACCCGAACGGCCGTAAGGAAGTACTCGCAGCTGTTCATCAGCTGAATAAGCAGGAAAATGTTACGGTAGTTCTGATCACGCATTACATGGAAGAAGTGATCGATGCAGACCATGTCATCGTTATGGATGGCGGTCATGTAGTTATGGAGGGAACTCCGCGGGAAATTTTTTCCCAGGTGGAAACTCTCAAGAAATACCGTCTTGATGTACCGCAGGTAACTCTGCTGGCGCATGAACTCAAACAGTCCGGAGTAGACATTCCGGATGGAATCCTTACTACGGAAGAGCTGGTAAATGCCTTATGTCAATAGAATTAAAAAACGTAACATACACATACAGCCCGGGAACTTCCTATCAGATCCACGCACTTAAGGATATCAATCTGGAAATCCCGGACGGACAGTTTATCGGTGTGATCGGACACACCGGAAGCGGAAAGTCTACACTGATCCAGCATTTTAATGCACTGATCCAGCCGACATCAGGAACCGTTTCCTACAATGGAGAGGATGTCTGGGCGGAGAAATACGACCGCAGGAAACTTCGCAGTGAAGTAGGACTGGTCTTTCAGTATCCGGAACATCAGTTGTTTGAGAGCGATGTGCTTTCAGATGTGTGTTTTGGACCGATGAACCAGGGAATGACCAGAGAACAGGCTGAGGAAGAAGCACGCAAGGCACTTCATCATGTAGGCTTCAAAGAAGAAAACTTTGACAAATCACCATTTGAACTTTCTGGTGGTCAGAAGAAGCGAGTGGCCATTGCAGGTGTACTTGCAATGAACCCGAAGATCCTGATTCTGGATGAGCCGACCGCAGGTCTTGATCCGAAGGGAAGAGATGAGATCCTTGATCAAATCGCAGAACTTCACAAAGTTCGTGGGATTACCATTGTGCTGGTTTCTCATAGCATGGAAGATGTAGCCAAATATGCGGAGCGTCTGATCGTGGTTAATCATGGACAGATCGCCTTTGATGACACACCAAAGAAGGTTTTTGCTCATTACAAAGAGATGGAACCGATGGGACTGGCTGCCCCGCAGATCACCTATATCATGCATGCCCTTAAGGAAAAAGGACTCAATGTCGACCCTTCTGATACAACGGTAGAAGAGGCGAAGCAGGATATCCTGAATGCTCTTCGGAAAATGAACTCCCCTTTACTGAAAGGAGGAGCTCAGAATGATTAGAGATATTACGATCGGTCAGTACTATCCGGCGAAATCTGTGATCCACAGAATGGACCCGAGAACCAAGTTATTTGGAACGCTGATCTTCATTATTTCCGTATTCCTGTTCCACAGCGTGGCAGGATATGCCGTTGCAACGTTATTCCTGGCAGGGATGATCACGATCTCTCAGGTTCCGGTGAAGTTTATCTTTAAGGGACTCAAAGCGATCTTCATGATCCTTCTGATCACGATGGTGTTCAATATCCTTCTGACACCGGGTGAAGTGCTCTGGAAGATCGGAATCTTCACCATCACCAAAGAAGGAATCTCCATGGCAGTCCGCATGGCAATCCGACTGATCTATCTGGTGATCGGATCTTCACTTATGACGCTGACAACAACACCAAACCAGCTCACTGATGGTCTGGAAAAAAGCCTGCGTCCGTTGAACAAGATCCACGTTCCGGTACATGAGATCGCAATGATGATGTCGATCGCGCTGCGTTTTATCCCGATCCTTCTGGAAGAAACGGACAAGATCATGAAAGCGCAGATCGCCAGAGGTGCCGACTTCGAGAATGGAAACATGATCCAGAAGGTCAAAAACATGGTTCCGCTTCTTGTCCCGCTGTTTATCTCAGCATTCCGTCGTGCCAATGATCTGGCAATGGCGATGGAAGCAAGATGTTACCATGGAGGCGATCATCGTACACAGATGAAGCCACTTCACTATGCAAAGAGGGACCACGTCGCATATCTGGTATTGTTCGTGTACCTTGCCGTTGCGATTGGATTCCGCGTGATGGGATGGTGATAAGATGAAGCGAATTGGACTTGTAGTTGCATATGATGGAACGAATTACAGTGGCTGGCAGATCCAGCCGAACGGAGTCACGATCCAGGGTGTTCTGAACGATACCCTGACAGAACTTCTCGGAGAGAAAATCGAGATTATGGGTGCGAGCCGTACAGATGCCGGCGTACATGCACTGGGAAATGTGGCGGTATTTGACACCAATACAAGAATTCCGGGTGAAAAGATTTCCTATGCGCTGAACCAGCGGCTTCCGGATGACATTCGGATTCAGCTGTCTGAGGAAGTGGATCCGGATTTTCACCCACGTTACTGCGACAGTGAGAAAACTTACGAATATCGTATTTTGAATCGGAAATTCCCGGTGCCGACAGAGAGGCTGTACTCTTATTTCTACCACTACAAACTGGATGTGGACAAGATGCGAGAGGCAACTTCCTATCTGATCGGACGGCATGATTTTGCCAGCTTCTGTGGAACAGGAGCACAGGTGAAATCGACGGTCCGTACACTGACAGGAATTGATATCTGGAGAGACGGAGATATTGTGACGATACAGGTAAGAGGAGAGGGATTCCTCTACAATATGGTGCGTATTATTGCAGGAACCCTGATTCAGGTAGGAAACGGTCAGTATCCGCCAGAGCGCGTAAAGAAGATTCTGGATGCCTGCGACAGATCCGTATCCGGACCGACAGCACCGGCCCATGGACTGACGTTGATGGGAATTGAATTTTTTGACTGAAAAGCAGTCTTATTTTAATAAAAGCGACTGTCTGGAAATGGACAGCATAAAAACAGGGAGGGTATAGCTCAGGAAGAGTTATACCCTCCCTTAGTTTGTCTGAAAATGAAAATATCAAAAAATGACAATTATATAGAAAAAAAAGGAAAAGAAAAAGCTCTTTTTTACTGCTATCATAATAAAAAAAGAAAAATATCACAAAAGGAAAAGGAGAACAAATGACAATTCAGGAAATATTAGATCGGGTTTCTGAATATCATCCTGATCTGGGAGAAGATTATCATGGATGTGATGAAGTAAAGTTTGGTGATTGCTCACAGGAATGCACAGGAATTGTTTCTGCATTGGTTCCGACAGTTGATGTGATCAGAAGGACGATTGAACTTAAAGCAAATCTTCTGTATGTTCATGAGCCTGTATCCTATCTGACCCCTGACTGGCCTGAGTGGAAGGCAGATTATAAATGCAGAATTTATGATGAAAAATTAAAATTACTAAAAGAGAATAAGATTGTGCTTGTTCGGGATCATGATCATATGCATGCCCATAAACCTGACAGCATTTTTACAGGAGTGCTGAAATACCTGGGCTGGATGGAATATCTTACAGAAGAGCAGAAGATTCCGTTTGGTTATACAGTATGTTTTCCAAAGGCAAAAAAGCTTAGAGAGATCAATCAGGAATTGATAGAAAAAATCGGAATGCAAGGACTTCGTTTTATAGGAAATCCAGAAGCAGAATTAAAAAAAATAGCATTTACAGGACATATTTATCCGGATGCGTTTATTCCGCAGCATTTTAACGAAGACGGAAGCTGGAGTGATTATGCGACAGAGATCATTCGTGAAATGGAGCAGGATGGGGTTGAATGTATTATTCCGGGGGAAGTGATCGAGTGGACGGTATTATCGTATATCCGCGATGGAATTCCTCTGGGAAAAAATCTTGCATGTATCAATCCAGGTCATTTTAACTGGGAAGAACTTGGTGCCCGATATGCAAAAGACTGGCTTATGGAATTAACTGAAAATAAAGTATCAGTTTTTTATGTTCCAACTGGTGATATGTGGAAGTATCAGACAAAAAAGAGTTTGTTTGAACAGAAATCGGAGTAAACAGCAACTATCCGATGTCTGTAAGTTAAGGAGTACAACAAATGAAATGGACAAGCAGTTTTAAATATCTTCCGATTAATTACGGAATGACACTGGCAACATTATCAGACAAAACCCAGAGAGTTCTGTTTGAAAATAATTTAAATGGAAATAAAGTGCGTATTTTATTTTCAAATAAATACGCAAAAGAAACATTGAACTTAAAAAAGGTAACCATTGGGATTGAAAATGAAGGAACAGTGGAAAGAATAAGGGAAGTAACACTCCGAGGATCAAAAGAGATCGTACTTCCGGCAGGAGCAGAAGTTTACAGTGATGAAGTTGAAGTTACAGTGAAAGCCGGAGATCGGATCGCAGTAAATATTTATATTGACCAGCAGCAGAAAATTCAGAATTTATGTGGATACTGGGCAGAAGGCGGATCAGAAGTCAGATGTAATATTGAAGGAGATGATACGAGAGGAAACGCTTTTTCAAGTACATCTATGGAGGAAATCTATGAATTTGTAAAAGAAGATCCTTCACCGGTAAAAGGTCAGTTTTTCTTTGGCTTTTCAGCTGTTCAGGTTTGGACAGAAGATGACGTCAAAGTAATAACAGCTTTTGGGGATTCTATTACAGCAATGGCATTTTTCACGAATGCACTTCAGAAAAGACTGTATAAAAAATATCCGGGACAGGTAACATTGCTTAATGCAGGAATCGGAGGGAACAGACTGCTTCATGATGCTACATGGATACCGGATGCTCCGGCAGAAGGAGGGCTTTTTGGAGAAGCAGGAGTGAGAAGATTCGAGAAGGATGTATTTGGGACGGACAAAGTTGACAGTATTTTTTGTCTGATGGGCATTAATGATATTATGCATCCTCTTCAGTTTGAAAAAGCAGAAGAATCTGTTTCCGCTGAATATCTGGAGCAGGGGTTTAGCTATCTTGCAAAAAAAGCACACGATCATGGAAGCAGAATTTATGGTGCAACTATTATGCCGTGTGGAAATACAGAGTATTCAGAGAAATGGATGCAGGCGTTTGAAAAAACAAGAAGAGATGTGAATCAATGGATCAGAACACAAAGTGTTTATGATGGATATTTTGATTTTGATGAGATATTAAAAAATGATACAGTTCCGGCTTATCTCAAAGAAGAAGTTCATATTGGAGATGGATTACATCCAAATACAATGGGTGGAAAAATCCTTGCGGAATGTGTGGATTTGAGTATGCTTACAGGGCTGGATGATTAAAAATAAGGAGAAAAAATATGAATCAGATTAACAAAAAGATGTCTTTGCTGGAAAAAATCAGCTATGGATCGGGAAATATGGGAATATGTCTGTGCACTACACTTATCACTACATTTATTATGTATTTCTATACAGATGTTGTTAAGATCAGTGTACTTCAGGTTGGAACGATCATGTTAATCGGTGGAATTGCAGATGCTGTTTCAGATGCGGTAATGGGAATCATTGTAGATCATACCAATACTCGCTGGGGAAAATGCCGGCCGTATCTTATTTTTGGAGCGATACCTATGGCAGCAGCCTGTTTCTTTGTGCTTCATGTTCCGGATGCAAGTGCTACAGTAAAATATATTTATGCTTTGATTACATATGTTATCTATACATTGGCATATACAACTGTACTGATTCCACAAAATGTATTGATCTCTGCAATTACAGATGATACACAGGATCGACTTGCAACAAATATGTTTGGAACTCTTGGAACAAATATTGGACAGCTGATTACAGGTGCATTTGCGTTGACACTTGTTTCTGTGCTGGGGCATGGTTCTGAGTACCGTGGATACAATATAACGATACTGATCTTTGGTATTTTTGGTGCAGCATTAACTATGGTAGATGGATTTAATACAAGAGAACGAATGAATATGGGAACTGCCGCACAGCAGAAAATATCAGCAGCTGATACCATTAGATCCATGAAAAATACCCCTTGGATCATATGTACTGTTACTACGCTGTTTATTATTGCCCAGGTAGTTGTCAAATCTTCTACAACTGTTTATTATTCCACCAATGTTTTACAGAATGCCGGGATGTCTTCCAGCTTACTTTCTATTGCAAATATTATTGGAATTCCGATTACACTGATTATTCCTGTTATTGCAGCAAAAATTGGAAACAGAAACATTGTATGGGTTGGAGCTGTATTTGGTGTATTAGGAAATATTGGTATTTATTTCTTTAAATTTAATAATATTGCAGTAATTGCCTGTGCGGTCATTGCGTCTGTGGGAACTGCATTCGTAAACGGAATTATATATGTTATGTGTGCAGAAAGTATTGATTATGGAGAATGGAAGAGTGGTATCAGAGTTCAGGGATTTTTGATGGCATTTATCGGATTTGCAGTAAAAATTGCGAACTCTATTGTTCAGATGATAACTACAGCCATTCTGAATGCAGGTGGTTATAATGGAGCGGCAGAAGTGCAGACTGCATCAGCTGTAAACGCGATTGAATTCTGTTACGTCTGGATTCCTGTAATTTTGTTTGTTATCGTATTTATAATAAATGGATTTTATAAGCTTGACAAAATCTACCCTCAGATTCGTGCAGATCTTAATAAAAAAAGAGATGCTATGGCAACAGAAAATTAATTTTATATAGAAAACAGAGAGAGAAAATGAACTATGGCGGTTTTTAGAATTGCATTTGCATCTGAAACTTTATTTCGCACAGTTAATTTAAATGTTATTGTGCCTGTAGAAACTTATGGAAGAACTGACGTAAAAAAACCAGAAAAATTTAAGACTCTTTATCTGCTTCATGGATTTGGCGGAAGTCAGGATGACTGGATGGATTATAGCAATTTGAGAGCAATATCCGAAAAGTATAATCTTGCGATTGTTCTTCCTTCCGGGGAAAACAGTTTTTATGAAAATATGAACAGCATTGCAGGTCGTTACAGTGATTTTACAGGGAAAGAAATTGTTGATTTTACCAGAAGAATGTTTCCTCTTTCTGAACGGAGAGAGGACACCTACATTGGTGGACTTTCCATGGGTGGTTTTGGTGCATTGAGACTGGGAAGTCTTTATCATGAAACATTTGGAAAGCTGTTTACCTTGTCAGGTGCGTTTATCATCGACAATATTTCTGGTCAGAAGGCCGGATATTCAGACAGCATTGCAGATTATGATTATTATGTGCGTACGTTTGGAGATCTGGATTGTTTAAAAGATTCTGAAAAAGATCCGATGTATTGTGTAAAAAAAGCAGTCTTACAAAAAAATATGCCGGAGGTTTATCAGGCAGTAGGGACAGAAGACTTTTTGATCGAAGAAAATCGTATGATGAAAAAATATCTGGAAAAAGAAGGAGTAAAAGTGACGTATCACGAGGCAGAGGGAATTCATGACTGGTCGTTTTGGAATAAATATTTGCCAGAAGCGGTGGAATGGCTGCTGAAATAAAAGCGTGATGTTGTGTGAGATTGTCAGAGGGTATGCTATAATGAGGTAAAACAATATTTTGCCGGAGGTGTTTATGTCAGAATTATACGAAAGTGAAGATTTTATTTATAACAGGATACCTATTCGTATTTTTAATCATTGCTTTGATGGAATAGAGATTTTTACACCTACTCACTGGCATCGTAATATTGAATTTAATCTTGTGACCTGTGGAAGAATCCGTCGGATTGTAGATGGAATACAGTATGATCAGACGGAAGGAGATATTTTCATAGTTAACAGTGGAGAAATTCATGCGGATCACTGGATTGATGAGACAGATCATTTTGAGGGTATTACTGTTCAGATTTCCAAAAGTTTTATGGAACGCTGGCTTGGAGGAGACTTTTATTTGAGTATACCTGAGAAAGCGGAAGATATGCAGCAGATGATAAATATTCTGCTGCAATTTGGAACACTGAAGCAGAAGAAAGAACAGAATGGTTATGCTGGTTTTGGAGAAAATCTGGATGGAACTGTTGAAAATGATCTGTCAAGAATCCGGGCAATGGAACTGTTGTTTCGATTACTCGGAGTTCTTCGTATGTCCTGTGTGAAGAAACCAACAGGAAGCAGGCGTAACAGAGAAGACAGCATTAATAAAATTAAGGAAATCACGAATTATCTTGACAAACATTATACAGAAAATCTGACACTTGCTGCTGTTGCAGAACAATTTCATTACACATCTGCACATTTATCACGGTTATTTAAAAAGCATATAGGAATTAATTTTCATGATCATTTACAGTATCTTCGTCTTATGAATTGTGTGGAAATGATGAAAATACATCCGGAAATGCAGCTTACGGTTATAGCACTGAATAATGGGTTTCCAAATATAAAATCTTTTATCGAAACTTTTAAACGATTTTATGGATGTACTCCATCTGCATGGATGAAAAAGAAAAGATGAGGATTGTATTAATAGAAGGGATTTTATTATGGCATACATAGAATTACAATATTTGTCATCAACAATTACTAAATTTACAACGGTTAAAGCTTATCTGCCTACAGACGGAATGAGTGGAAAAAATTTTGAGCCTCCGTATAAAACCTTATATTTTCTTCCTGGTTTCAGTAATGATGCAACAACGCTTATGACCTATCTGGGATTCAGACGGGAATGTGAGTTAAAAGGAATCGCAGTAGTAGTGGTAGATGGAGATAATTCTTTTTATGTAGATCATTCCAGAAGGCTTTCCAATTACTCTGCATTTATAAAAGAAACGGTGGATATGACAAGGAAACTTCTGCCCCTTTCAACAAGAAGAGAAGACACATTTATAGGTGGAATTTCAATGGGTGGATATGGGGCATTATTAAATGGACTCAGATTTCGTTCGTATTTTTCAAAAATAGCAGCATTATCTCCAAGTGCAGATTGTTATGATCTGATTTGTGGACATGAAGAGATGTTTGACCGGGAATTATTTGAAAATGTATTTGGCAGCGAAGAAAAGTATTATGAGAATGATACAAATCTCTGTAAATTTTACTCAGAGGTTCCAAAAGAAGAGATTCCGGAACTTTTTATTGCCTGTGGAGAGCAGGATGATCTGGTTGGAAAGGGAGTAAAAGATTTCCGTGAAAAGCTTAAGGAACTGGAGATACCTTTTATTGACAGAATGGGTCAGGGAAATCATGAAATGGCGTATTGGGAAGATCAGATGGATCCGGTCTTTTCTTTTCTGTCAGAGATCGAGCCGGGCACAAAAACAAGGTTAATACTCGAAAATCATAATTAAATAAATTGCAAAGAGAGGAAAATGTCATGAATCAGGCGATAACGTCACAGGCTCTTTCATTTTGTCCGGTTATACCGGCAGCTGGTGAACCAGAAGGACAGATCAGAGATGAAGAAGGCAATGTATGGATTCAGATTAAGGCAGATCATGCTTCAGATGTCAGTCTGATCATCTACGAGCAAAAATTTCCGTTTATTAAAGAAGAAGGAATATGGAAGTTGAAATATCCGGGAAAGGATGGAATGACTCTTGTACAACTGCAGATTGATGGAATGGATGTACTTACCCCCTATCTTCCGATATGTTATGGATATAGTCGGCCATATAATTATGTTTCAATAGAAACAGAAGAAGAGTTCTATTATCTAAAAAATGTACCACATGGAACTGTGAGACAGGAATATTTTTATTCTGATATAACCGGAGAATGGGAACGCTGTTTTGTTTATACACCAGCGGAATATGAGGAGTGTCCGGAGAAGAGATATCCGGTTTTGTATTTACAGCATGGACATGGAGAAAATGAAACCGGATGGATCGAAGAAGGAAAAGTCCATTTTATTATGGATAATCTGGTTCAGGCGAAAGAAGCAAGGTCATTTATCATTGTGATGAATAATGGAATGGTTCAGACGAAAAATGCAGAAGGAAAGAGAATAGTAGATCATACGATATTTCCTGAATATCTGATAAAAGATGTGATTCCATACATAGAAAAGAAATATCGTACAATTGAAAACAAGGATGGCCGGGCCATGGCAGGTCTGTCCATGGGGTCTATTCAGACGAGTATCACGGCATTTGAATATCCGGAATATTTTTCCTATATTGGATTATTCAGTGGATTTCTTCGTGATTTTATTCAGGGAGATAAAATTATGGACATGGTCCAGAGAGGAAAGGCCTCTGATAAACATCTGAGAATTCTGGACAGTAAAGAAACATTTAAAAATAATTTTAAGATCTTTTTTCGTGCAATGGGAGAGAATGATATTTTTATCCAGAAGTTTCTGGAGGAAGATGAACTTTTAAGTAAAAAAGATATTTCATGCATCAGAATCATTTATGAGGGCGGGCATGACTGGAATGTATGGAGACGTTGTATTCGAGATTTTGCGAAACTGTTATTCTGAAAAATGGATTGTAATGTAAGATAATAAAAGAAATGACAGAAAAGGACGGATGATAAAAATCCGTCTTTTTTTCTGCAATATTTTATATCCGTGGTTATGACCACATCTTTATGGGGAAATGTATATTATATTGAGTTTGTGAAAAAAATGAATATACAGAAACCATAAGGAGGTTTTTATCATGAAACATAAAATGTTTTGTTTTCAGTGTCAGGAAACAGCAGGATGCACGGGATGTACAAATTCAGGAGTCTGTGGAAAGAAGCCGGAAGTTGCAGCGATGCAGGATCTTCTGATCTATGTCACAAAGGGGCTTTCTGCAGTTACAACAGAACTTCGAAAAGAAGGAAAAGAGATTCCGGATGAGATTGATCATCTGGTGGTGATGAATCTTTTTACAACCATTACAAATGTAAATTTTGACAGAGAATCCATTACAGAACGTATTACAGAAACATTGAAGGCAAAGGAAAGATTGCTTTCAGAAGTGGAAGACAAAGATCAGCTTCCGGATGCAGCAGTCTGGAACGGAAAAGAAGAGGAATTCGAAGAAAAAGCATCCAAGGTCGGAATTCTTTCCACCGAAAATGAGGACATCCGAAGCTTAAGAGAACTGATCACATACGGATTAAAAGGGCTTGCCGCTTATGAGAAGCATGCACTTGCACTTCTTCATAATGAGGAAGAACTGGATGCTTTTCTTCAGAGAGCACTTGCCGCAACACTGAATGATACTCTCAGTGCGGAAGAACTGACAGCCCTGACGCTGGAAACCGGAAAATATGGTGTACAGGTGATGGCACTTCTTGATAAGGCAAATACAGAGACTTATGGAAATCCGGAGATCACAAAAGTAAATATCGGGGTTCGAAACAATCCGGGAATCCTGATTTCAGGACACGATCTCCGTGATCTGGAAATGCTGCTGGAACAGACGCAGGGGACAGGTGTGGATGTCTATACACATTCAGAGATGCTTCCGGCACATTACTATCCGGCATTCAAAAAATATCCGAATTTTGCAGGAAATTATGGAAATGCATGGTGGAAACAGAAAGAAGAGTTTGAGAGTTTTCATGGTCCGATCGTGATGACTACAAACTGTATTGTTCCGCCAAAGGACAGCTACAAAGACCGGATCTATACGACAGGAGCTGTGAGATATCCGGGATGTAAACATATTCCGGGAGCAGAAGGTGAAGAGAAAGACTTTTCTGCTGTGATCGAGCATGCAAAGAAATGTGCGCCGCCACAGGAGATTGAGAGCGGAGAGATCGTCGGAGGTTTTGCCCATGCACAGGTTCTTGCGCTGGCAGATCAGATCGTAGAGGCGGTTAAGACAGGGGCTATCCGCAAGTTTGTTGTAATGGCAGGCTGTGATGGCCGGGCAAAGACCAGAAATTACTACACAGATTTTGCAAAGGCACTGCCAAAAGATACTGTGATCCTGACTGCCGGCTGTGCAAAATACAAGTATAATAAACTGAATCTGGGAAATATCAATGGTATTCCGAGAGTACTTGATGCGGGACAGTGTAATGATTCGTATTCACTGGCTGTGATCGCACTGAAACTGAAGGAAATATTCGAACTGGAAGATATCAACGACCTTCCGATCGTGTACAATATCGCCTGGTATGAGCAGAAAGCGGTGATCGTACTCCTGGCTCTGCTTTCCCTTGGAGTCAGAAATATCCACCTGGGACCGACACTTCCAGCATTCCTTTCCCCGAATGTGGCAAAGATCCTGGTTGATAATTTCGGAATCGGAGGAATCCGTTCTGTAGAGGAAGATATTGCGGATCTGATTGGATAAAATAAAGAGGATTCCATAGTCCATCTGTCTTAAAAATCACTTGCAAATCCACTGCATATGTTAGATAATTAACGTGTTGCAGTGGATATTTTTTGCAGAATATATAAAGATCAGGGATGGAAACGAAGATGAAAACAGGGAAATATGATGAGAACCGGTTGCTGCATCTGCTTCTGGATATGGGAGAAATGCTTCTTGCTTCCGGGGCGGAGATCAACCGTGTTGAGGACACGCTGCAGAGGATCGGACGGGCCTATGGGGCAGCCAAGATGAACGTTTTTGTTATCACATCCAGCATAGTGATAACCATGGAAAAAACAGACGGGGAACTTCTGACACATACCAGGAGGATAAACTATACAGGAAGTACAGACTTCACAATGCTGGAACAGCTGAATGCACTCAGCAGGAACTGCTGTATCAATCCGATTCCGCTGGAGCAGTTTCACAGAAGACTGCAGGAAATCGCAGAACCAAAAACACGATGGGAACTCTATGTGGGCAGCATTCTGGCTGCGGGAAGTTTTGCCGTGTTTTTTGGAGGAACATTTGCGGATGGAATCGTGGCCGCCCTGGTAGGAGTCCTTATCTGTTTTATACAGGAAAAAATAACAGGCCTTTTTGCAAATACGATCATGTTTAACCTGTTTATATCCTTTATTGTGGGAGCCGTAATCTGTCTGACAGTAAGAGTTCTGCCAGTTTTAAATATGGACAAGATCATGATCGGGGATATCATGCTTCTGATCCCGGGAATTCCGGCGACAAACTCCATCAGAGACATGCTGATGGGAGATACGATCTCCGGACTGATGCGACTGATCGAGAGTATTCTGTGGGCGGGAGCCCTTGCCTGTGGATTTATGGCAGCGATTTGGATGGTGAGAGTATGAAAGATGTGATATTGCAGTTGGTTATGGCGTTTGTCGGTTCGCTGGGATTTGCCATGCTGTTCCGGCTGAGACAGTCGTTGTGGGTATCGGCATCTCTGGGAGGTGTTATCTGCTGGGGAGGATATCTTCTGGCAATGTATTTCAGCGGCGGACAGATCTTTATTTCCGGACTGGTGGCTTCGGCACTGTCAGCAGTCTATGCTGATTTTCTTGCAGCCAGAAAGAGAGCTCCGGTCCCGCTGTTTTTGATTCCGTCAGTTGTGCCGCTGATTCCGGGAAGTACGCTGTACTACACGATGAGTGCAGCAGTGCAGGGAAATACAGAAGAAGTGTCACACTATGGCAGTCTGACACTTCAGTATGCATTGTCCATCGCGGGTGGGATCTGTATCGTGTGGACGATCTTATCAATTTTCCGAAGATATTATGTTCTCAGAACAAACAGAATTAAATAATCAAATACATTTGTATGCAATGATCGTTACCGTTCCTTTGCCGGGGTAACGTTTCATTGCATATTTATTTGGATAAGCTTCGATCAGATCCGGCAGTTTGAGGAAACCGTAGGTGCGGGCATCGAAATCCGGCTTTGCACGCTTGATATACTGGCCTGCAGAGCTGACATTGACATAACGGTCGTCATCCTGGTACTTGTCCCAGGCGATGTGGAGCAGTTTGTGGATTTCCTTTAATTCTTTTGCTTTGCGGCGTTCTTCTGCACTTTCCTGGCTGCGTCTGCTGTTTCTCGTCTTTCTGGAAGAAACCGGGGCAGGCTGATGCTCCGGAGTATCTGGATCTTTGCTCAGATTTTCGAGATAAACAAATTCATCGCAGGCATTTCGGAACGGCTCCGGTGTTTTCTTCTCTCCGACGCCCATGACATAGACTCCGGATTCGTGAAGTTTGATCGCAAGAGGCGTGTAATCACTGTCACTGGCAACGATGACAAATGCATCGTAGATCCCGCTGTGCAGAAGATCGAGAGTGTCGATTACGAGAGCCATGTCGGTGGCGTTTTTGCCCGCAACGTAGTCAAATTGCTGTTCTGCCTTGATCGCGAGGCGTTTCAGTTCATTCTCCCAGTTCTTAAGGGAACCTTTGCGCCAGTTGCCGTACGCGCGCTTCACGACGATACGGCCGTTGGCAGAGATTTCCTGTATGACAGATTCCAGCTTGGACAGCTGGGTGTTGTCGGCATCTATGAGCATTGCTATATTTTTAAGATTTTTCATTCGATTTTTTCTCCTTGATAAAAAGCATCATTAATAAAACTATATCATTTTCAGAAAAAATTTTCCAGATTGATTACAAATTATTCTGGATTTTTGCATAGGAGTGTGCTATTATCGAGAGAATGCTGTTGATTCACGTGTAAAATTTTGGGAGGAATAGGAATGATCACGTTTTTGGCATCACTTTTTATTAAGGACAGGCGGAATTATGATTCACCGGCGGTCCGTCAGGCATATGGAGTTTTGAGCGGGGCAGTGGGAATCGGACTGAATATCCTGCTGTTTCTTGGAAAATGGATCGCAGGAACGCTCAGCGGATCGATCGCGATCACGGCGGATGCATTTAACAACCTGTCCGATGCGGGTTCATCGATCATCACATTGATCGGATTCCGGCTTTCCGGTCAGGCACCGGACCCGGAGCATCCGTTTGGACATGGAAGGATGGAGTATATTTCGGGGCTGCTGGTCTCTGTTGCGATCCTGGTTATGGGATTTGAGCTGATCTGGTCATCGTTCGGGAAACTGCGTGATCCGGAACCGATCGAGAGCAGTGCATTGGTCTTGGGAATCCTGCTTGCGTCAATCCTTGTGAAAGTCTATATGTTTTATTACAATCGTTCCCTGAGCAAAAAGCTTGACAGTGCAGCGATGAAAGCAACATCAGTGGACAGTTTGAGCGATACTGTTGCGACGACACTGGTTCTGATCGCAACCGTGATCAGTAAATATACAGGACTGATCCTGGATGGATGGTTTGGCATCCTGGTCGGGATCTTTATCGTTTATACAGGTGGTTCTACACTGAAAGAAACCATAGACCTTCTTATTGGACAGCCGCCGAAGAAGGAGTTTATTGATGAGATCCGGGAGATTGTTCTGGGACATTCACTGGTCTATGGGGTGCACGATCTGATCGTCCATGATTATGGTCCGGGACGAAGAATGATCTCGCTCCACGCGGAGGTTGCTGTGGATGGGGATATCCAGGACATCCACGAGCAGATCGACCATATCGAACATGAACTTCAGGAAAAGCTGAACTGTTCCGCAACGATCCACATGGACCCGATCGTGACAGACGATAAGGAAGTTCTGGAAATGAAGGCGAAGGTGGAGGCGATGGTACAGTCTCTGGATGAAGCCTTCAGCATGCACGACTTCCGTATGGTCAAGGGTCCTACCAGAACCAACCTGATCTTCGATGTGGAAGTGCCGAGAAAAACTTCCCTGACCGACAATGAGATCATGAACCGTCTGAAAGAACAGGTACATGGCCTGCCGGGAAGTAAATATTTTGCGGTGATACAGATCGATCATGAGTATTATTAAGTACGGAAAGATAAATGTACAAAATCAAGTACAAAGAAAATACCTGCAAAAAGAAATTGACAGATACAAAAAAATTGTTATAATAAACGCATCGAGAGAAAATTTTGTGCACAAGCTGCATGTATAAAGGAAATAGCAGATGACTTCGAAGGCGAAAATACCTGCTGTTTCCTTTTTTATTTGGCTCGGTAAAAAGAGAAAGAGAGGAAAGAATATGGAAACAAAAGAAAAAAACGTGGCAACGCCATATGATCTTGATGGAAAGCCCCCGCTGAAACTGGCGATTCCACTTGGACTGCAGCATGTACTTGCAATGTTTGTCGGCAACCTGACTCCACTTCTGATCATTACAGGAGTGTGCGGCATTGAATCAGGAAGCAGTATTCAGGTGGCACTCCTTCAGAATGCCATGCTGGTTGCAGGAATCGTAACACTGATCCAGGTATACACGATCGGACCGATCGGCGGAAAACTACCAATCGTCATGGGAACGAGTTCCGGTTTCATCGGTGTCTGCAGAAGTGTTGCGATCACAATGGGAAGTGGGGTTGCAGGATATGGAGCAGTCCTGGCGGCATGTTTTATAGGAGGTCTGTTTGAAACAGTACTTGGTGGATTTCTGAAACCACTCCGCAAATTTTTCCCTGCAGTTGTTACCGGTACAGTGGTACTGTCTATTGGACTTTCACTGATCTCTGTTGGTATCGGATCTTTCGGAGGCGGAAGTTCAGCAGCAGATTATGGCTCTCTGGAAAATCTGTTTGTAGGTACTTTTGTTTTGGTCGTGATCATTGCACTGAAACATGGAACAAAAGGATTTACCAGTTTTTCCTCTATTCTGATCGGTATTATTGCCGGATATATCCTGGTATCGATCATGGCAATGATCCTTCCGACAACATTTACCTATGTGGATGAAACGGGTGCCACAGTAGAGGCAACAAAGGCCTGGGTAGTGAACTGGAGCAAGGTGGCAGACGCATCCTGGTTTGCAGTTCCGAAGATTATGCCGGTCAAATGGGTATTTGACGCGAAGGCAATCGTTCCGATCTGTATTATGTTTGTAGTTACAGCAGTAGAAACAGTAGGTGATATTTCCGGTATCACAGAGGGTGGTCTTGGAAGAGAGGCTACGGACAAAGAACTTTCCGGTGGTGTTATGTGTGACGGACTGGGATCTTCTTTCGCAGCTTTGTTAGGTGTCCTTCCGAACACATCTTTCAGCCAGAATGTAGGCCTGGTCGCAATGAACAAAGTCGTAAACCGTTACAGCATTGGAATCGGTGGAATCTTCCTGATCGCATGCGGACTGTTTCCGAAACTTGCAGCACTGATCTCTATCATGCCGCAGAGCGTTCTGGGAGGAGCTGCTGTCATGATGTTTTCCTCCATCGTAGTCAGCGGAATCCAGCTTATTACCAAATGGCCTATATCACCGAGAAATGTAACGATCGTTTCGGTTGCGCTTGGCGTTGGATACGGGCTCGGTTCCAACTCCGCAGTTCTTGCACAGCTTCCGGAGAGCATCAACCTGATCTTCGGCGGCTCCGGTATTGTTCCGGCAGCGTTATTCGCAATCATCCTGAATATCGTTCTTCCGAAGGATGAAAAAACAGAGGTGGAAATGGCAGAGGAGATTCTGGCAGATAAAAAAGCGAAAGAAAAGTAAGTAAAATAAGAGAATGATAACAGGCAGGGACGAGTGGAAAAAACTCATTCCTGCCTGTTGTATATGTAGGAATGATAGTATAAAAGTAGTTCTGATGCCTGCAGGGGCAGTCTTAGAAGCTTCGTGTCTGAAGCGATTTTTCCAGTAATTACAGTACCGTGAAATCAGAATACAGGGTTTACACGTGTCTTTAAATCACCTATAATGAAGATATCTGAGAATGATATGTTCTGAAAGGTGGTGAAGGTATGGAGGAATATTATATGCCGACAGGTATATAGTATAAGGACGAATTAAAGAAAGATAAGATCAAAGTAGAAGAGCAGATTGAATTACTCAGAAACAAAGAATATGACAGACCCGGAAGCACGCGACTTCAGTCGTGTGAGGATAGAGTTGTTGATTCACAAAAGAGATGCATTTCAGGTTGTCTGCAAGAGAAAAAGAGTTGATAAACCGCAGTCGGCAAATGCCACGCCTGACATTACCGCAATGTGGCAGGAGTACGGTGCGGACGGAACAATGGGAAGGCTGATCGCCTGCATGCCGGAAAATCCGGTGATGAAAGGCTTGCTTGGGATTTGTTTTTCCTCTGAGCTTAATGCGAAGCAGTTTCCTTATGGGATCGGTGTCGAGTATGATGGAAGAAAAGTTGACGACGACCTAGAGATTGTGACGATCCCGGCGAATACTTATGCGGTTTTTACAAGCAAAGGAAAGATGCCGGATGCTTTTATCGAGACTTATCATAAGATCGTCACAGAATTTTTCCCGCAGAGCGCACAGTATGAATATGCGGAGAATGTGGAGTTTGAGGTTTACTCATCACAGGATGTCTCAGATCCGAATTACCAGTGCGAGATCTGGATCGCGGTGAATGAGAAAACAGAATAATAAGAATTTCAAAAAGTGGAACGACTTCTGATGAGCAGGAGAAGTTCCACTTTTTTGCGCTATATTGCTGTAGAAGGAATTGGATTCCTGGGGATAAAATGATATAATAAGAAATCATTTACGTTCAGATAAAAGTAAGACTTATTATATTGGCGGATATTCCCTTTCAGGGCTGTTTTCATTATGGGCGGCCTGCCAGACGACCATATTTTCTGGTGTCGCGGCAGCATCACCGTCTGTCTGGTTTTCGGGATTTACAGATTATATGAAAGAGCGAGGGATAAAGAGTCAAAATGTATATTTAAGCCTTGGAAATAAAGAAGAAAAGAGCCGAAATCCTGTTATAGCAAAAGTAGGAGACTGCATCAGAGAAGGGTATGCATGGCTAAAAGCAGAAGGACTAAACTGCACGCTTGAGTGGAACCAGGGCGGGCATTTTAAAGAACCGATGACAAGAACTGCAAGGGCATTTGCATGGGCGATGCAGCAGAGTAAAAACGAAAGCAGAGTAGAGAAGGAGCATCTATGAAAACACGCGAAGAGGCACTGAAATTTGGATTATCCTTTAAAAATGTATATGAAGAACGCCCATTCAAAGATCAAAACTGGCAGCTGGTGAGGGTGAAGGGAAGTAAGAAAGCCTTCCTCTGGATCTATGAAAAAGACGGATATATCAATCTCAATGTAAAGGTAAATCCGGAGTGGCGTGACTTCTGGCGGTCTGCGTATGATGCCGTGATCGCAGGTTATCATCAGAACAAAGAGCACTGGAACACGATCATTCTGGATGGCAGCATACCGGATAAAGACATCAAAAGAATGATCGCCGAAAGCTATGATATCATCACAGACAGCCCAACAAAACGGATCTACGAGGCGGTGAAACGAATTCCAAAGGGACATGTGGCAACGTACGGAAAAGTGGCAGAGATGGCAGGCAATGCGAAGATGTCAAGAGCAGTTGGAAATGCCCTGCACAAAAATCCGGACCCGGAGCATATCCCGTGTTTTCGCGTAGTAAATGCGAAGGGAGAACTGGCAGGAGCCTTTGCATTTGGTGGAGAAAGGACACAGGCGAAGCTTCTTGAAGAAGACGGGGTAGAGGTGATCGATGGCAAAGTCGATCTGAAGAAATATGGGATCTAATAGCAGACCAGGGAGCATGATTCCCTGGTCATTTCTTTTCCAAATGCCTGGAACGGCGAAAATCCGTTCCTGATGATCGAATATCGGCTGATACCACTGATGGTTTCTGTTGTAAAGATTGGCGATGAACTTTCTGCGGCATCACTGACAAGGGGACTTGGCGCACCGGTCAGACGGACCAATGTCTGTGAGCTTGGATTCCATGTGCAGGATATCATTGCGATCGTGCTTTGTTTGGCATGTTTTGTGGTATTTTTTCTGCGGAAATATATTGTTTTCTAGGAGGCAGATAGTATGATAAAAATTGATCATGTGACGTTTACCTACAGGGAAAATAATGAACATTCTGCGGGAATTCGAGATATCGATCTGACGATAGAAGACGGTCAGGTAGTCGTGCTCTGCGGGGAGAGTGGCTGTGGCAAAACAACGCTTACGCGACTGATCAACGGTCTGATCCCGCATTATTATGAGGGAAAAATGAGCGGTGAAACCTGGGTAAATGGAGTGAAAGTTTCCGAGCAGCCGCTGTACGATACGGCGAAGATCGTTGGAAGTGTTTTTCAGAATCCGAGGTCACAGTTTTTTAACATAATATATAACAAGAATTCTCCTACCTCTGCAGGTAGTGAGATGAATTGTAGATCTGAGCATAAATGCTCAAAAGAATTTTATAAATAAAAAAGAAAACACTTGTTCTCATGGATGACTTGTATTATAAT
>NZ_FR886718.1:0-4966 GCF_000436615.1 Blautia sp. CAG:237 | reverse complement strand
CAAGAAACCGGGATTTGAAGGTGGACAGATGCCTTTATACAGACGTCTTCCTAAGAGGGGCTTCAAGAACAGAAATTCTAAAGAGATCATCGCAATCAATGTTGACGTTCTGAATCGTTTTGAGGACGGAGCAGAAGTTACAGTTGAATCTTTACTTGCTACCAGCGCAATCTCCAAAGCAGGGGACGGAGTTAAGATTCTTGGAAACGGTGAACTGACTAAAAAACTTACAGTTAAAGTTAATGCAGTCAGCGAGACCGCAAAAGCAAAAATCGAAGCTGCAGGTGGTACAGTAGAGGTGATTTAATGTTTGAAACTCTTAAAAGTGTTTTTAGAGTAAAAGAGATGCGGAGAAAACTTCTCTACGTCTTATGGATGATTTTAGTCATCCGTATCGGTTCACAGCTCCCGATTCCGGGTGTGGACAGTGATGTATTCAAACAGTGGTTTCGGAGTAATACCGGTGATGCATTCAATTTCTTTGATGCATTCACCGGTGGCTCTTTTGAGAGCATGTCCGTATTCGCATTGAACATTACACCGTACATTACTTCTTCCATTATCATTCAGCTTCTTACAATTGCAATTCCTGCTCTGGAGGAAATGCACAGAGATGGTGAAGAGGGAAGAAAAAAGATGACAGCGATTACCCGTTATGTCACAATTGGACTCGCACTGTTTGAGTCTATTGCAATGACAATCGGATTTGCCCGCGGAAATATCGTACAGGATATGAACATTCTTAAGGCAATCGTCGTGATCGCCAGTCTGACAGCAGGATCTGCAATGTTAATGTGGATCGGCGAACGTATCACTGAAAAAGGTGTTGGAAATGGTATTTCTATCGTACTTGCGGTAAACATCATTTCCCGTATCCCGAGTGATATGACAACTCTTTATGAGAATTTTATTAAGGGGAAAACAATTGCAAAAGGAACACTTGCAGGTGTTATCATCTTCGCAATTATCCTTGTTGTAGTAGTATTTGTCCTTATTCTTAATGGAGCAGAGAGAAGAATTCCTGTTCAGTATTCCAGAAAGATGGTAGGAAGAAAAATGATGGGTGGTCAGTCCACCAATATTCCGCTGAAAGTCAACACTGCCGGCGTTATCCCGATCATCTTTGCTTCTTCCATTATGTCCTTCCCGGGCGTTATCGCGCAGTTTGCCGGTAAAACAAACGGAACTGGCATTGGAAGTGAGATTCTGAGAGGACTTTCCTCAAGTAACTGGTGTAATCCATCCCAGATCAAATATACCTGGGGTCTGCTGGTATACGTAGTACTCTGCGTATTCTTTGCATATTTCTACACTTCCATTACATTCAATCCACTGGAAGTTGCAGATAATATCAAAAAGCAGGGGGGATTTATCCCGGGCATCCGTCCAGGAAAACCTACATCAGATTATTTGACTAAAATGCTAAATTATATTATATTTATAGGTGCGGTAGGTCTGATCATTGTGGCAGTTATTCCGTTCTTCTTCAACGGAGTCTTCGGGGCAAACGTTTCCTTCGGTGGAACATCTATCATCATCGTGGTTGGTGTTGTACTTGAGACTGTGAAACAGATTGAGTCCCAGTTACTTGTCCGCAATTACAAAGGCTTCCTGAACAACTAAAAATGAAGGTTGTGGTGCGTAAGCGTCACAGCCTTGATTTGGTACAGGCGAAATTTATTTGTTACGGTAACAGTGGCATTTGTTTTTCCTGTCCGGGCAGCACCGAAAGGGTGACTGACCCTATATGCTTCATAAAGAAAAGGAGGGTATTTGTTATGCGAATTATTATGTTGGGTGCACCAGGTGCCGGAAAAGGAACTCAGGCAAAGAAAATTGCAGCGAAATACGGGATTCCGCACATTTCCACAGGAGATATTTTCCGTGCAAACATCAAGAATGGTACTGAATTAGGCAAAAAAGCAAAAACATATATGGATCAGGGGCTTTTGGTACCAGATGAATTAACCTGCGACCTCGTAGTAGACAGAATCCAGCAGGATGATGCCAAAAATGGTTATGTACTGGATGGTTTCCCGAGAACGATTCCTCAGGCAGAGTGCCTGACAGAAGCTCTTAAGAAACTCGGAAGCGGCATTGATTATGCAATCGATGTTGATGTTCCGGATGAAAACATCGTTAATCGTATGTCAGGCAGAAGAGCCTGCCTGAAATGCGGAGCTACTTATCATATCGTGTATGCAGCACCGAAGACAGAGAATGTATGCGATACCTGTGGTGAGACACTGGTACTGCGTGACGATGACAAACCGGAAACAGTTTCCAAGCGTCTGAAGGTTTACCACGAACAGACACAGCCATTGATCGACTACTATACAGAGCAGGGCGTATTAAAGACAGTAGACGGAACTCGTTCCCTGGACGAAGTGTTCCAGGCAATCGTCGAGATCTTGGGAGAATAAGAAAATGTCAGTTTCTATTAAGTCAGAACATGAAATCGAGCTTATGAGACATGCCGGTCATTTACTGGAAAAGGTTCATGATGAACTGGCTTCTCATATCAGGCCGGGAATCAGCACAAAAGAACTGGATCGTATCGGTGAGGATATGATCCGCTCTATGGGCTGCACTCCAAACTTTTTAAATTATGAGGGCTTTCCCGCATCATTCTGCATCAGCCTCAATGATGAAGTAGTACACGGGATTCCGTCCAGACATAAGATCATCCAGGAAGGCGATCTTGTCAAGATCGATGCCGGACTGATCTACAAAGGTTATCATTCAGATGCCGCACGTACTTATGCGGTAGGTGAAGTTTCACCGGAAGCAAGACAGCTTATGGAAGTAACAAAGCAGAGCTTCTTTGAAGGAATTAAATTTGCAAAAGCAGGAAATCATCTGAATGATATTTCCAAAGCAATCGGTGCTTATGCAGCGAAATTCAATTACGGTATCGTTCGTGACCTCGTAGGACACGGAATCGGAACTCATCTTCATGAGGATCCGCAGATCCCGAATTTCCCGCAGAAGCGCAGAGGCATCAAACTGATGCCGGGTATGACACTTGCGATTGAACCGATGATCAACCTTGGCCGTGCAGATGTTGCATGGGAGGATGATGAGTGGACAGTTGTAACTATGGACGGATCTCTTTCTGCACATTACGAAAATACGATTCTGATCACGGATGGAGAACCGGAAATTCTGACTCTTACAAAATGACAGATGACACAGGAGGTTTTTAATGTCAAAAGCAGATGTAATTGAAGTGGAAGGTACTGTACTGGAGAAGCTGCCTAATGCAATGTTCAAAGTAGAACTGGAAAATAAGCATGTGGTATTGGCTCATATCAGCGGAAAGCTGCGTATGAACTTCATCCGTATTCTTCCTGGAGATAAAGTTACTATTGAACTTTCTCCATATGATCTTTCAAAAGGCCGGATTATCTGGCGAGATAAATAAAACCGTGAGGGGGACAGGCTCAGAGTTCCGCGAAGGCCGCGTGTCCCCCTCACACACCCCCTGTTGGCCACGCGCGTTGTGGTGTGGGGGAGTGTGTGGGTATAGTGATGAGGAAATGCAAAAAACACCACGGCGTGGTGTTTTTTTGTTTCCTCTGAAAAACATGAAAAAAATTTGATTTAGGGCTTGCAATTCTTGGAATAGAATGTTATTATACTGGTTGTACGCGCTGAGGCGTGTATGAACTGCAGATTCAAGCCTATATTACGGAAAAGGAGGATTTCCAGTGAAAGTAAGATCATCTGTAAAGCCGATCTGCGAAAAATGCAAGATCATCAAAAGAAAAGGATCTATCAGAGTAATCTGTGAAAATCCAAAACACAAACAGCGTCAGGGTTGATTGACTGATTTGTGAAACGTGCGGCTGCAGTTTGATACACCCGGAAGGGTTGTTCGGACTGTTTTAATATTTTATTAAAGAAGCATGTATTGCCTAATACCGAGAGGCAACAAAATTTCGGAAAGGTCGCTTTTCGCCAAAGGCGGCTGGGTGTTTTACCGAGGCACCCCAATTAGGAAACTAGAAAAATCGAGAGTTTTTGAAGATGTACCCTATTTCACCTTGCGAGATTGCAAGTGGTACGGTTCAGACGACTTTCAAAAAGAAAATGGAGGAAACAGTACATGGCTCGTATAGCTGGTGTAGATTTACCAAGAGACAAACGTATCGAAATCGGCCTTACCTATATCTATGGTATCGGCAGAACAAGTGCAGACAAGATTCTTGCACAGGCAGGAGTAAATCCTGACATCCGTGTCAGAGATCTGACAGACGATGATGTAAAGAAAATCAGTGCTGTTATTGATGAAACAATGACAGTTGAAGGTGATCTTCGTCGTGAAATCGCTATGAATATCAAGAGACTGCAGGAAATCGGATGCTACCGTGGTATCCGTCATCGTAAAGGACTTCCGGTTCGTGGCCAGAAGACCAAAACAAACGCTAGAACTCGCAAGGGTCCTAAGAGAACTGTTGCTAATAAGAAGAAATAATTCGTAACAAATAATTGATTATATATAGGAAAGTGTAGGTTAGTTTTAAAATGGCAAAGACAACCAGAAAAGCGACTACTAAACGTCGTGTTAAGAAAAACGTTGAACACGGACAGGCACATATCCAGTCATCCTTTAACAATACAATTGTTACTCTGACTGACAACGAAGGAAACGCTCTTTCATGGGCAAGTGCCGGCGGTCTGGGATTTAGAGGTTCAAGAAAATCTACCCCTTATGCAGCACAGATGGCAGCAGAGACTGCAACAAAAGCTGCTCTGATTCATGGATTAAAAACTGTTGATGTTATGGTTAAAGGACCAGGATCAGGACGTGAAGCTGCAATTCGTGCACTTCAGGCTTGCGGCCTTGAAGTAACAAGTATCCGTGACGTAACACCGGTTCCGCACAACGGATGCCGTCCACCAAAACGTAGAAGAGTCTAATTTAGGAGGTAGCTTGAAATGGCAGTAAATAGAGTTCCTGTTC
>NZ_FR886717.1:0-4705 GCF_000436615.1 Blautia sp. CAG:237 | reverse complement strand
GATTTTGCTAAAAACAGCTCCTGCCACAGAACTACGATTGCTCATTTCCTTAATTCCGGGAAATGGGATGATTCATTACTTTCAGATGCATTAAAACAGCCTGTCATTGAGATTATTTATTCAGAAGCTGCACGTACCGGAAATCCTGTTTTCTGCATTGTGGATGATACGATAGCTTCAAAGACTAAGCCTTTGTCACGGGCATTACATCCAATTGAAGATGCGTACTTTCACCAGTCTCATTTAAAGAAAAAACAGGATTATGGACATCAGGCAGTTGCTGTCATGCTTTCCTGCAATGGCATTGTACAGAACATTGCAAAGGAACTGCCTGTTCCACCAGTAATGTCTTATTTCCTTTGTGACTGCTGGTATGTTTCTGAAAAATAATCAATACCTTTGCACAGAAAGGGTTCCATACCATTGGTTCTTTGAAAACAAACCGTCTGCTGTATCCATCAGAAATGAAAAAGAAACTCAGTGAACTGGCTGCCGAATTGTCCACCACACATAATGGATTTGACCTTGTGACAGTCAATAAACGAAAATATTATGTGTACCGATATAAGGGAAACCTCAACGGCATAGAAAATGCGGTAGTTCTTTTAAGTTATCCTGAAAAAGCATTTGGCAATCCCAAAGCACTACGTGCATTCATCAGTACAAATGTAGATTTATCTACACAGGAAATCCTAAGAATAAGTATAACTCTCTCTTATTGGAATTGTCGATTTTTAGCAGTTGCTTAAGTGAAATGGTTTATGAAACAGGATGTGAAATCATTTACAAAAAATTTAAATTTTTACAAAAAATACTTCAGGTATTCTTCTGCTTTGGCAGATCGGAATACCTGAAGTATAAATGAAATTTGTATTTTGTTTTGTGATTACTTATTATTTGCCTTCATTTTATAGGTTTTGTGGTTTTTAAAATACGTATTATAGTATCTTATATATGCAGCTTTGGATACTCTCTTTGCACTGCTGTCTGTCCTGCCATAGTAATAGGAATCTCCTCTGCTGTGCGCTTCTCTTGCATGATATTTTAATACCAGCTTCTTAGCGGACATTCCATACATATTTGCCCATGTTCCACCTATGAAGTTTGTCCAGCCATCTGCATACAGACATTTATATTTGGATACGTAGGAAATTGTAGGTGGAGACATACTGATTCCTTTCGCACCATAGCTTCCAGCCAGAACTACCTTGCTGCCGGAAATTGTATAAACATTGTAGCTTGTTGTTCCACCTCCTGAAGAAGTGGTAATCATCTCCGGTGCACCTGTCTTATCCACATTCAGAATATAATACCATCTGATATCTTTATGATGAGATGCCAGATATTTGTAATAGATCTGATTGTAATCTGGAGTGACTGTTACGTTGCATTTATAATTTTTCTTTCCAACTTTCGCTGTGATCGTTGCCTTTCCTGTCCTCCGTGCGGTAACTTTTCCACCTGAAGACACAGATGCAATGCGAGTGTTGCTGCTCTTCCATGTTGGTTTCTGCTTTGTTCCCTGTAACTTTAATGTGTAGTTCTTTCCTGTAGCAAGGGTAACTGATGTCTTGTTCAGTTTCACTGCTGCTGCCTGAATTTTTGTCGGTATAAACGCAGTCTGGAACATCACTATGCACATCAGACATACCAATATTCTTTTTAAGGTCTTTTTCATGCGTACCCTCCTCTTAATATGATACCTTCATTATATGATACACAAAGCTGTAAAATTACTTTATGTTCAGGAAGAGAATTCATTACTGTTCTCTCTGTAACGAGAATTCTCTTTTATCTGTTCAGATCCTGTGATCCATCCATGCGATTACATCTGCAATGACTTCGTCACGGCAGTATTCGTTGAGGATCTCGTGGAAAAGTCCTCCGTAGATCTTCATCTGGCGGTCTTTGGATGCTGCTGTTGCGAAGAAATCTATGGTATCCTGAACACTTACCAGGCCGTCTTTTTCGCCGTGCATCATAAGAACCGGATATGCAAAGTCTTTCATCTTGTCAGCAAACCAGTCCAGACCGTCGCAGATGCTGTAGCAGAGTCCTGTTGTAAAAGTGCTGGTGTTGTATGGATCTTTGCCGTACCAGTCTACGACTTCCCTGACTGAGCACACCCCTGAGCCCAGTTCATTCGGCAGTTTCGTATGTGGATCCAGATTTCGGTCTACGGATGTGATCAGTTTGCCGTTGTCCTTAACCAGTGCACCGCTGGTGATGATACCGCGGAGTTTTTTGTCCGGATATTTGGCTCCGTAGAGAGAAACGGTGTAGCCGCCCATGCTGTGACCGAGGAGAAATACCGGGATATCCGGATTTTCTTTGATGGCAAGGTCTACGAATACATTGGTGTCGTCGAGGATTTCGTTAAAATCGCTGTAATAGGTTCTCTCGCCCTCGGATCTGCCGTGGCCTCTGTGGTCGAAGCGATACGTGCTGATCCCTGCCTGATGAAGTTTCTCCGCAAAGTAATCATAACGTCCCTGGTGCTCGCAAAGACCGTGAACAATGACGATCGCAGCTCTGGCATCCTCGACCAGTTCCCTGTTGAAGAATAATTTTGTTGCGTCAAAAGATTCAACAAATACTTCCTGCATAGCAAAAACCTCCCTGTTTTTTTTATAAATCCAGTATAGCGGTTTTGTCTGATAAAAGCTACTAGTTATTGGAAGTTTGGTAATAATTTTTGTAGCTTTACGTCACCGTTTACAGGGTATAGCAGTCGTAGCGGATGGCTTTGCCGTTGAGGGTATAGGAAGGTTTCCTTCCGGCGAGGAATTCACTCTTCAGAGGGCGTTTGACGATGATCTTGTCCGGGGCGGCTTTGATTGCGGCATCGAAGAGGTCTGTTTCTTCGGAGCACGGCGGTTCCAGTTTCTGGATAAGCTGGAGTTTCTTGTTGATAAGGCTGGATTTCTGTCTTGCCGGGAACATGGGATCGAGATAGATCGCGTCTACCGGGTCCAACAGTTTGGACATGCATTCTACGCTGTCGCCCTCGACAAGTTTCATCCGGGCGGCGATATCCTTTAACACTGGATGTTTCTTCGCACGACGCAGTGCATCCTTCAGAAGTATGGCAACTACAGGATTCTGCTCATACAAAGTCACTTCATATCCCTGCGCTGCCAGAAGAAAAGCATCCTCTCCCATACCGGCAGTTGCATCGATAGCCCTGCGCCCTTCTTTCTCCGATTTGGCGGCGCGGACCAGCATTTCGTGCTGAAGCCGTCCATTCGTGACGCGGTGGAGCATATTCTCAAAATCCCCCTGATAAGTCAGTCCATATCCTGTCAGGGAAACACCCTTCGAATCAAACAGTACTGTCAGTTCCTTCCCCGGCTTATCCGCGATCACACTCCCCGTCCGCCGAGCAAAAGACTCCGCCTGATCCCTCTGCCCGCCTTTTTGTATGCATACTACTATTTTGTCGTTCATGTTGGTTGTTCTCTTTCTATCTGTTATGAAAACTCATAATTCTAATCTGGTAGTTTTATCTGACAATATCTATCTGGCACATTTCCATAGCCTTCAGTGCATTCTCGTGGCTTTCCGGGGTCACTCCTGCACAGCATGAAGCATCTACTGTGATCGGCACTTCCGGAAGAGCTGCTTTCGCCAGAAGTGCATTGGAGATCACGCAGATATCTGTGCAGAGACCAACAAATGTAATACTTCCTATCTCATCATCAATGTTCATTGCCACCAGATCAGCTGCCAGATCTGTAGAGCCAAAGGTTTCCTTATCAATCGGTTCTGTTTTTCGCAAATCGTCCAATTCTCTTCTGATCTGCCAGCCTTCTGTATCCCGGATGCAGTGTGGTATCGGAAGCTTCTTTCCTTCCTGGGTATCCAGGTACCATGTTTCATGGGTATCTCGTGTAAAAAGAACTGTTCCTTTGAAATTTCGAATCTTCTCTTCTACTTTGGGAACGATTGTGACAGCCTCTTTTGTTCCAAGAGCGCCATCGATAAAATCATTCTGCATGTCTACTACAACTAAAATATCCTGCATGAATTTCCTCCTTCTCTTTTATCCGTGCTATTTTTTATTGTTCGATGAAGTGTATTCTTTCCGGCGCAAATCGATTCTGCTGAGGTCTTGTTTCTGCCGGATAGCCCAGTGCAAACATGGAAAATACTTTTACATTTTCTGGAAGATCCAGCAGTCTGTGTACTTCTTCCATGCGGTCTTCCACCGGTGCAATGCCAAACCATACGCCTCCAAGCCCCTGGGCATCTGTTTCCAGCCAGATATTCTGCTGCGCGATCGCCATGTCGATCTGTACAAAAGATGGTGCTATAAGCCCTTCTGTATGATACACAGGGACGATAACTACAGGCGCTCCTGCTGCACAGCCGGTATATGGTGTTACTTTAGACAGTTTCTGGATCTTTTCTTTATCCGTAACCACATAAAATTCCCATGGCTGCTGATTACAAGCACTCGGTGCCTGCATTCCCGCTCTCAGAATCTCCATGATCTTTTCCTTTTCTACTGGTCTGTCTTCATATTTTCTTACACTGATCCTGTGAAAAATACTGTTCATAATTTACGCTCCCTTGCTCATTATTTAAGATAGACTCATTATACCACAGGGCAAAAAAATAAGACACAGCTTAATGCTGTGTCTTATTTTTTATTAGCGTGCGTTAGAGGATTCGAATTTTTACCTCTGTCCTCAACCCCGCATAG
>NZ_FR886716.1:0-6559 GCF_000436615.1 Blautia sp. CAG:237 | reverse complement strand
TTCTTTTTTAGCTTTCTCTGCTGCTTCTTTCAGTCTCTGAAGAGCCATCTTGTCTGCGCTTAAGTCTACGCCTTCTGCTTTCTTGAATTCCTCGATCATCCAGTCTGTAACTTTCTGGTCGAAGTCATCACCACCAAGACGGTTGTTACCAGCTGTGGAAAGAACTTCGATGACACCATCACCGATCTCGATAACAGATACGTCGAATGTACCACCACCTAAGTCGTAAACCATGATCTTCTGCTCTTTCTCGTTGTCAAGACCATATGCAAGAGCTGCTGCTGTAGGCTCGTTGATGATACGTTTTACATCAAGACCTGCGATCTTACCAGCATCTTTGGTTGCCTGACGCTGAGCATCGTTGAAGTAGGCCGGAACTGTGATAACTGCTTCTGAAACAGTTTCTCCAAGATATCCTTCTGCGTCTTTTTTCAGTTTCTGAAGGATCATAGCGGAGATTTCCTGCGGAGAATATTTCTTCTCGTCGATGGTTACACGATAGTCTGTACCCATCTCTCTCTTGATGGAGGAGATTGTTCTGTCAGCGTTTGTTACTGCCTGACGTTTTGCAGGCTCACCTACAAGACGTTCTCCTGTTTTTGTGAAAGCAACTACGGATGGTGTTGTTCTTGCACCTTCTGTATTAGCGATAACGGTTGGCTGTCCACCTTCCATTACGGCTACACAACTGTTTGTTGTACCTAAGTCAATACCAATGATTTTTCCCATGATAAAATTCCTCCTGATAAATATCTAAATATATGAAATATTAATTAGCCACTTTAACCATGCTGTGACGAACTACGAATCCTTTATAGGTGTAACCTTTCTGAAGTTCCTCTACAACAATGTTCTCTCCGACAGATTCATCCTCCACATGCATGACTGCGTTGTGGAAATCTGGATTGAATTCCTTGCCGACTGCTTCGATCGGTTCTACTCCCATGCCTTCCATTGTGGTGGTAAGCTGTTTGTAGATCTTCTCCATTCCATCAGCAAACGGATCATCCTGTGGTGCCTGTGCAAGTCCTCTCTCAAAATTATCCACAACCGGAAGGATCTTCTCGATGATGTCCTTTGCTCCGATCACATACATGCTGGATTTCTCTTTCTCTGTACGTTTACGGAAGTTATCGAACTCAGCCATGTTACGTTTCAGTCTGTCTGTCAGTTCTTCGATCTGCTGTTCTAATTTATTGTCTTTTTTCTTCTTGCCGAAGAAAGATGTTTTGGATTTGGTTTCTTTATCGTCGTCTGCCTCAGGGGCTTTCTCCGCTTCTGCGTCCTGTCCTGCCGTTGCTTCCGGCGATTCTTCTGTCGGCTCGTTCACAGTTTCTGTTTCCGGAATGTCTTTCTCTGTTTCTTCCTGCTCATTTGCCGTGTTTTTATTTTCTTCTGACACCTTTGTTTTACCGCCTTTCTGCCTGGCTGCTAGCCGTCTTCATTGCTTTTATTTTTTATGAAAACCTGATCAAGTTCGACCTTGAGGGTCTTCAAGCTGTTTACTACATTCTCGTAATCCATTCGCTTCGGTCCTACAATACCGATCGTTCCATGCATTCCCTCTCCCAGTTCATAGGTTGCGGTTACAACGCTGCAATCCTTCATGGTCGAGATCGGAAGTTCGTCTCCGATGTACACCTGAACTCCGGTATTGTCATCTGCCATCCGCTCCTTGACCAGATCTACCAGCTGCTGCTTCTCCTCGAAAGTGGAGATCAGTCCGGTTGCTCTCGTCGTATCCGATAACTCCGGATACTTGAAGAAGTTCGTGGCTCCTGACGTATAGATTTCCATGTCGTCCTCATCCACATGAATCGTAGCTGCCACTGCATCCAGCACCTTGGCCACCAGCTTACTGTGAATACCTGCCTGTTCCTTAAGTCTGGCGATCATTCCAAGATTGATATCCTGGATCGGCAGTCCGTTCAGATTGGTATTCAGAAGCAGGTTCAGCTTCAGGATCGTCTCATCGTCCATCTCTTCATCCAGATCGATGATCTGATTTCGGATGACGTTGCCTTCGCATACAACAACTGCTACCAGCTGCAATTCATTGACACGGGATAACTGAATAAATTTCAGTTTGCTTCCGCTGTACTGAGGAACCGAAACCATCGTTGCGTAATTGGTGTTCGAGGCGAGGACACGTGCTACATTCTTAAGCACTTTCTCCATCTTATCTGTCTTCTCGATCATCAGATTACGGATCTCTGCAATCTCGTCTTCCTTCTCCCGCATCAGTTCATCCACATAAAGCCTGTAGCCCTTATCAGAAGGTATTCTTCCTGCCGATGTATGTGGCTGAACGATATATCCCATGTCTGTCAGATCAGACATCTCGTTCCGGATTGTTGCTGAGCTGACATTCAGATCCTTGTCCTTGGAAATCGTCCTGGATCCTACTGGTTCGCCTGTCTCCATGTATGTCCTGATGATCGCCTTGAGAATCCGTTTCTTACGATCTGTCAGTTGTTCATCCATGTTCCCAGCTCCTTTCCGTTTAGTCTGTTAGCACTCATCATTAAGGAGTGCTAACATCTATAGTGTTAAGATAGCACTGTCGTTATTATTTGTCAACAGATAATTACGAATTTTTTGAAAAAAACATAAAAATCACAGTTCCGACACAGATAGGGAAACTCCGACAATTCTGGCGGGACCTTCTCTGTGTTCGACACTGTGATTCTCTTAATCTTCCTGTATTATGATATATCTGTTTTACTTTACAGACCGCTTCTGCGGATCGCTTCTACTACTTCTTTGATCTTCTCCGGAGGGAGTACCAGTGCGAAACGTACATATCCTTCTCCGTGCGGGCCAAAGCTTGCTCCTGGTGTCACGATGACGCCGGCTTTTTCCATCAGTTCCATACAGAATGCCATGCTGTCTGTACGTCCTCCCGGGATCCTTGCCCAGACGAACATCGTTCCCTTGCCATTTGGAAGGTCCCAGCCGATCTCGCGGAGACCATTGCAGAGTGCATCCCTTCTCTCCTGATACATCTGGCACTGCTCCTGAACGCTTTCAAGAGGTCCTTTGAGTGCCGCGATCGCTGCTTTCTGGATCGGAAGGAACATTCCGAAATCAATCTGGCTTCTGAGTTTGCGGAGTGCCGCGATCACATCCGGGCGGCCTACGAGAAAACTGATCCTTGCGCCTGTTACATTAAAGGACTTGGAAAGGCTGAAGAATTCTACACCGATCTCCTTTGCTCCTTCTGTTGCGAGGAAACTTCCACCATGTGCTCCGTCAAAGATGATATCGCTGTATGCATTATCATGGATAATCAAGATATCATATTTCTTCGCAAATGCTACGATCTCTTCGTAAAGTCCTGGTGTGGCAATGCTTCCTACCGGGTTGGATGGCAGAGAAACTACCATGTATTTGGCTTTGCGTGCTACTTCCTCCGGGATATCCTTTACATATGGAAGAAAATCGTGCTCTGCGACAAGCGGGTAGTAGTATGGCTCTGCCCCTGCCATCAGGCTTCCTGCTGCAAATACCGGATAGCATGGATCCGGAAGAAGGACAACATCTCCCTCATCGCAGAGTGCCATTCCAAGATGTCCCATTCCTTCCTGGCTGCCGTAAACGGTCATGACCATGTCCGGTGTCAGCTCTACGTCAAAACGTTTCTTATAATAGTCACAGACTGCTTCCAGAAGTTCCGGGAGATCCCTGAGACTGTATTTCCAGTTATTGTCATCCATGGCCGCCTCTGCCAGAGCTTTCTTGATGTGTTCCGGTGTTTTGAAGTCCGGCGTTCCCACACTCATATTATAAATTTTCATACCCTGTGCTTCCAGTTCCATACGTCTGTTATTCAGGGCTGCAAAGATTTCTTCTCCAAATCTGTCTAATCTCTTGGAAAACTGCATATCGATTTACCTCTTTCGTTTCTGTTCAAGCATCATACCTGCCGTTCGTTCTATTGTAGCACTCTCTCCATTACTGTACAAGAGTAAAGTACACTAGTCATCCAATTCTTCCAGATTTTTCTTAAGTTCGATCATCTTGTCACGGAGTTCTGCTGCCTGTTCGAAGTTCAGACTTGCTGCTGCTTCGCGCATCTGCTTCTCGACTTTGGTAATCAGCTTGGTAAGTTCTTTGCGGTTCATGGACTCCGGATCTTTCTTGAGTTTCGCTTCGGTCTCAGCAACCGCCTTGGAAACTGTGATCAGGTCGCGGACTGCTTTCTTAATTGTGGTCGGCGTGATTCCATGTTCTTTGTTGTAGGCTTCCTGGATGCTTCTTCTTCGCTCGGTCTCCTGGATGGCTTTTCGCATGGAATCGGTCATGACATCTGCGTACATGATAACGTGACCTTCGCTGTTTCGGGCGGCTCGGCCGATCGTCTGGATCAGGGAAACTTCTGAACGGAGGAAACCTTCTTTGTCTGCATCGAGGATTGCAACCAGTGTGATCTCCGGGATGTCAAGGCCCTCTCGGAGAAGGTTGATTCCGACAAGTACGTCAAAGACATCCAGTCGCATATCGCGGATGATCTCCGCACGTTCCAGCGTGTCAATGTCGGAATGAAGGTAACGCACACGGATACCTACATCCTTCATATATTCTGTCAGGTCTTCTGCCATTCGTTTGGTCAGGGTCGTGATCAGGATCTTGTGGCCCTTGTCCACTTCTTTGTTTACTTCGCTGATCAGATCGTCGATCTGTCCTTCGACCGGGCGGACTTCTACCTTCGGATCGAGAAGTCCTGTCGGACGGATGATCTGTTCTGCACGGAGAAGTTCGTGCTCTGCCTCATACTGTCCCGGTGTTGCAGAGACAAACAGGACCTGGTCGAGTTTGTTTTCGAACTCATCGAAGCTTAACGGGCGGTTGTCCTTGGCAGATGGCAGGCGGAAACCGTAGTCGACAAGCGTCTGCTTACGGCTTTGGTCTCCGGCGTACATTCCACCGACCTGAGAGACTGTTTTGTGGGACTCATCTATAATAAGAAGAAAATCATCCTTAAAGTAGTCCATCAGGGTATATGGCGGCTGGCCCGGTGCAAGCCCGGTAAGGTGTCTCGAGTAGTTCTCGATTCCGGAACAGAAGCCGGTTTCTTTCATCATTTCTACATCGAAGTTGGTACGCTCGGCGATACGCTGCGCTTCAATCAGCTTATCCTCGCTCTTGAAATAGGAAACCTGTTCTTTCATTTCTTCCAGGATCGCATCGGCTGCTTTCTGGATTTTTTCCTGTGGAACAACGTAATGGGATGCAGGGAAAATCGCAGCATGCTTCAGTTCATTGTGGATCTCACCTGTCAGAACATCTACTTCTGTGATGCGGTCAATCTCATCTCCGAAGAATTCTACGCGGATCGCGCGGTCTGAGTAGTTGGCAGGAAAAATCTCCAGCACATCGCCCCGCACGCGAAAAGTACCTCGATGGAAATCCATCTCGTTGCGGTTATACTGGATATCGATCAGTTCTTTGATCACATCATCCCTGTCCTTCTCCATCCCCGGGCGCAGAGAGATCATCATATCAAAAAATTCTTCCGGTGCACCCAGACCGTAGATGCAGGATACAGAGGAAACCACTATGACGTCTTTGCGCTCGCAGAGTGCCGCCGTTGCAGAGAGGCGGAGCTTATCGATCTCGTCGTTAGTGGAAGCGTCCTTTGCTATATAGGTGTCGGTAGATGGGACGTATGCTTCTGGCTGGTAGTAATCATAATAGGAGACAAAGTATTCTACTGCGTTCTCAGGGAAGAATTCCTTCATCTCGCCGTAAAGCTGCGCTGCCAGTGTTTTATTGTGCGCAAGTACCAGGGTTGGTTTGTTGAGCCGGGCGATGACATTCGCCATCGTGAAGGTCTTACCGGAGCCGGTGACACCAAGCAAAGTCTCGAACTGGTTGCCTTCCTTGAAGCCCTTGACTAGCTGCTCGATTGCCTGCGGCTGATCGCCGGTGGGGTGATATTCGGAGTGTAGTTTGAAGATTTGTTGTGAATTTTGCACAAAAGCACCTCCTGGTTGTATGTTGAAAAAGCTCAATGCTATTCTTTTTGCAATTCTATTGCATTTGTGTTTCCAAATATTTCTCACATAAATGATTATTTAGAGGAGATGGCAAAGACCATCTACGACTATTGGTTTGTACAATTTGAGTTTCCTGATGGAAACGGAAATCCATATAAAACTTCAGGTGGAGCCTTATTATACAATGAAGTTCTCAAAAAAGAGATTCCATTTGGATGGACTATTGATACTTTACTCCTTCTTTGTGAATATTGGAATAAAATGGATAATTCACAATCCATTTGTTGAAATGTGCTTCACTTTTTGCAATAGGTTTGATATCCAGATCATTGTCCATATTGAAATCATACGTCATATAGGATAGCTGCTGCGCATATGCCTTTAATTCCAGGTCAGACATATCCACCAGAATCATAATATCCACATCAGAATCCGGACGGAAGTCACCCCTTGCATAAGAACCATAAAGGATTATCTGGCGTACATGAGAGCCATAAATCTTTTTGATAGCCTCCACATATTCTTCAAGTGACATGCTCCCACCACTTAAATCTCTGATT
>NZ_FR886715.1:0-2214 GCF_000436615.1 Blautia sp. CAG:237 | reverse complement strand
AAAATCAAAGATTTAAGTGGTGGGAGCATGTCACCGGGAACTGCACTCTTTTGTTTTTGTATCTGTATGGAGCTGTCAGAGACCACTATTTTTCATGAAATTTCATATAAACGAGACCGGTAACATCGGCAAGCACCCATCCGATCGGGATCGCCATCCAGATGCCGGTTTCTCCGATATATGCAGACAGGATATACGCCAGAGCTACACGTGTTCCGAGAGATATCACAGTCAGGATGACGGACATGCCCGGTTTCTTGACTGCACGATAGTAACCATACAGCAAAAACAGACAGCCGATTCCGCAGTAAAAAGCCCCCTCGATCCGGAGATAACGCACACCGGAAGCAATAACTGCAGTTTCCTTCGCACTGACAAAGATCCGCATCAGCGGTGCGGCAAAAATACATACCACCGCCGAGATCACAATACAGAAAAGAAAACTGATCAGGAATGATTCCCTTGTTCCTTTGCGGATTCGATCTTTTTTGCCTGCACCGTAATTCTGTGCGATAAAGGTAGAATATGCATTACCGAAATCCTGCACCGGAAGATATGCAAACGTATCAATTTTGACAGCGGCGGCAAAAGCGGCCATAACGACCGGTCCGAAGCTGTTTACCAGTCCCTGCACCATCAGGATACCAAAGTTCATGACAGACTGCTGGACGCAGGTCATAGAAGACAGATTTCCAATCTCACCAAGGATCTGGCGGTTGAATTGTAGATCCTCTCTGGAAGGAAGCAGATCACGGCATTTCAGCAGTACATAGAGCGTAATGCCGATGCCTGAAACATACTGTGCGATCACCGTTGCCAGTGCGGCACCACGGATACCCCATGGGAGTACAGCCACGAACAAAAGATCCAGTCCGATATTCAGGACAGCAGAGACCGCAAGAAATACCAGCGGAATCGTGGAATTCCCAAGTGCACGGAGCAGACAGGAAAAGTAATTGTACAGTGAAGTGGCAATGATACCCGCAAATATCACAAGCAGATAAGCTTTCATGCCATCCCATACCTCGTCAGGTACACGCAGGAAATGCAGGATCGGATCAATTCCTATGTACACCAGGACATTCAAAAGCACTGTGACAGCCATGATCAGTGCAAAAGCATGTACGATCGCATTGCGCAGAGAATCCTGATCGTTTTTTCCCTTATAAATAGAAAAAAGAGCCCCCGATCCCATACTGAGTCCCAGAAAGATAGAAGTCAGAAAAGTCATCAGAGTATAAGCAGATCCCACCGCCGCCAGCGCATTGCTTCCAAGCACACGCCCGACGATCAGTGTATCCGCAATATTATAGAACTGCTGCAGAAGATTGCCGGCCATCATAGGTAGCGCAAACAGCAGCAGTGAGCGGGAGATTTTCCCCTCGGTCAAGTCATGATACATTTTTGGTTACCTCATCCTAATAAATTTTTATATATTATAGCATGTTAAAAAACAGACTTCCATAGATGAAAGTTCGATATTAGGATAATAAGCGGGAATCCTCGGCAATTCAATTACCGAGATGAAAGCGCAGGATTGTGCATATCTGCACATTGAAAAAATATAATAATTCCTCTCCCACCCTGATATTAGTGCCGTAACCGGCATACAACTGAACCACTATAAACAATCGAAAATATGTTTGGGGTTTTGCTGCACATTTCCACTCATCATGTTATACTATATGTATGAAAGAAAATCTAATACATTATAGAACTTGTGTGTGTAATATCAACTACCATATGGTATGGTCGGTGAAATACCGGCGGAAAATATTAAACCAAGAAATTGAGGAATATCTTCAGAAACTGGTGCAGCAGATTGCTGAGGATAAGGGGTTTACTGTTCACTTATTTGAATGTGGTGAAGGTGATCATGCCCACTGTTTTGTATCAGCTCCACCAAAGCTGTCCATAACAGCAATTGTCAAGTATCTGAAGGGGATCACCGGCAGAAAACTGTTTGAACGTTTTCCAGAAATAAGAAACCAGCTGTGGAAAGGAGAGCTGTGGAACCATTCCTATTATTATGTGGAAACAGTCGGATCTGTATCTGAGGAAAATATTCGACGTTATATTGAGCATCAGAGCAAGTCGTATTAATTCAAGGTGGATTATAAATTTCCATCCGTAAGAGTGTATGAAGGAGGAAGAGGAATGCTGCTGTCACATAAAGCATCCATAAAGATCAGTCAGGAATATTCCAATATCATA
>NZ_FR886714.1:11259-52756 GCF_000436615.1 Blautia sp. CAG:237 | reverse complement strand
CATTTTGTTGAAGTTTCTTTATATTTTATTTTATCTAGTACAACAAGTTGAATTAGAAAAGTACATACCTGAAAATTAATGAGATTAAGGCTGGCAGTTATGACAAGAATTGAGAACTGTCAGCCTCGCGTTTTCTGTATAAACGAAAATAGAAAATTCACAGAATCTTCACAAAATAATTAGCACTCACATCTTTACAGTGCTAACAACATGTGTTATATTACCAGTATAACAAAGATAACCCAAAGGGTACGGAAAGAAATTTCGGTATCCTTTTCCTACGATATAGAGGAGGAAAGCCTATGAATATCAGTAAATTTACACAGAAATCCATCCAGGCTGTTCAGGACCTTGAGAAGGTTGCTTATGAGTATGGCAACCAGGAAGTAGAGCAGGAGCACCTTTTGTATGCGCTGCTGACACAGGAAGACAGCCTGATTCTCAAGCTGATTGAGAAGATGGAGATCAATAAAGATTATTTTATCAACGTAGTAAAGAAAGCCCTGGATGCGAAGGTTAAGGTATCCGGCGGTGATCTGAGATTTGGACAGTATCTGAACAAATCTCTTGTAAATGCAGAGAACGAAGCAAAGGCAATGGGAGATGAGTACGTTTCCGTTGAGCATCTGTTCCTGTCCCTGCTGACACAGCCGAGCCCGAGCATGAAGAAGATCTTCAACGAATTCGGTATCACCCGAGAAAGATTTCTCCAGGCACTTTCTACTGTGAGAGGCAACCAGAGAGTTGTCAGCGACAATCCGGAAGCAACTTATGATACCCTGAACAAATACGGAGAGGATCTTGTCGAGAAGGCAAGAAACCAGAAACTTGATCCGGTCATCGGACGTGATGCAGAGATCCGTAACATTGTCCGTATCCTTTCTCGTAAGACTAAGAACAACCCGGTACTGATCGGTGAGCCTGGTGTCGGTAAGACAGCAGCGATCGAAGGACTGGCACAGCGTATCGTTGCCGGTGATGTCCCGGAAGGTCTTAAGAATAAGAAGATTTTTGCTCTGGATATGGGTGCACTGGTCGCAGGTGCGAAGTACCGTGGTGAATTCGAGGAACGTCTCAAAGCCGTCCTTGAAGAAGTAAAGAAAAGCGAGGGAGAGATCATCCTCTTCATCGATGAACTTCACCTGATCGTCGGAGCCGGTAAGACAGACGGAGCCATGGATGCAGGCAATATGCTGAAACCTATGCTTGCCAGAGGTGAACTGCATTGTATTGGTGCCACCACACTGGACGAGTACCGTCAGTACATTGAGAAAGATGCCGCACTGGCACGTCGTTTCCAGCCGGTTATGGTTGATGAGCCGACCGTAGAAGATACCATTTCTATCCTTCGTGGACTGAAGGAAAGATACGAAGTCTTCCATGGTGTCAAGATCACAGACAGTGCACTGGTAGCAGCAGCTACACTTTCGCACAGATACATCACAGACAGGTTCCTGCCGGATAAGGCAATCGACCTGGTAGATGAGGCCTGTGCCCTGATCAAGACAGAACTGGATTCCATGCCGACAGAGCTGGATGAGCAGAGACGTAAGATTATGCAGCTTGAGATTGAAGAGTCTGCTCTTAAGAAAGAAACAGACAATCTGAGCAAGGAGCGTCTTGCAGAACTGCAGAAAGAGCTTGCAGAGATGCGTGACACCTTCAACACTCAGAAAGCTCAGTGGGACAATGAGAAACATTCCGTAGAGAAGCTCCAGAAATTACGTGAGCAGATCGAGGATATCAATAAACAGATCCAGAAAGCAAAACAGAACTACGATCTGGAAAAAGCTGCCGAACTGCAGTATGGTGAACTTCCGAAACTCCAGAAACAGCTTGAGATCGAGGAAAAACAGGTCAAAGAAAGCGACCGCAGTCTGGTACACGAAGCTGTCACAGATGATGAGATCGCAAGGATCATCTCCCGCTGGACCGGCATTCCGGTAACGAAACTGACCGAAGGCGAGAGAACCAAACTTCTCGGACTGGAAGACGAACTTCATAAACGTGTGATCGGACAGGATGAAGGTGTACGTCTTGTAACAGATGCGATCCTTCGTTCCAAAGCAGGAATCAAAGACCCGTCCAAACCGATCGGTTCCTTCCTGTTCCTTGGACCTACCGGTGTCGGTAAGACAGAACTTGCCAAGACTCTGGCAGCAACTCTGTTTGATGACGAGCAGAATATGGTACGAATCGATATGAGTGAGTACATGGAGAAATATTCTGTATCCCGTCTGATCGGAGCGCCTCCGGGATATGTTGGATACGAAGAGGGCGGTCAGCTTACAGAGGCTGTTCGTCGTAAACCGTACAGCGTTGTCCTGTTTGATGAGATCGAGAAAGCACATCCGGATGTATTCAATGTACTGCTGCAGGTTCTGGACGATGGTCGTATCACTGATTCTCAGGGCAGAACGGTAGACTTCAAGAATACGATCCTGATCATGACATCCAACATCGGTTCCCCGTATCTTCTCGACGGTATCGACGAGAACGGAAACATCAAACCGGATGCACAGGAACTCGTTATGAACGACCTGCGTGGACACTTCCGCCCAGAGTTTCTGAACCGTCTGGATGAAATTATCATGTTCAAACCATTGACAAAAGACAACATTGGCGGCATAGTAGACCTTATGGTACGCGAACTCAGCAACCGTCTGGCAGACCAGGAGCTTTCTCTGGAACTGACCGATGCAGCAAGGACTCAGGTAATTGAGAACGGCTACGACCCGGTATACGGTGCACGTCCGCTGAAACGTTATCTGCAGAATTATGTAGAGACACTTGCAGCCAAGAAGATCCTTTCCGGTGACGTTCATGCAGGTGATACACTTGTATTGGATGTCAGAGACGGCGAGTTTGTGATCAATACGAAATAAATTGCTGCTGTGTGAGAAGTGCTCAGCGGCAGGATACCACAGGAGGTAAAATATGATACCAAGAGATCCGGTGATGCTGTTGAGCTACGTCAACACACAGCTGAGAGATTTTTATTCCTCCCTGGATGCTTTTTGCGAAGACAAAGACATATCCAGAGAGGAACTGGTAGAGAAACTGTCATCAATTGATTATCAGTACGACACAGTGACAAACCAGTTTGTATAAAACAATAACGCGAAAAGGCATTTGCTTTTCCACAGATATAAGGTGGGAGGCAGATGCCTTTTTTGATGCATTGCATATCATATCGTGGAAACACAAGCAGTGTGTCTGCTGATTATCCAGATGATTAGCCTGACAAAATAATTTCCTTTCATTGTCAGGAAATTATTCCTTTGTAAAATCTAAAAAAAATGTGAAATCTACAAAAAACAGTTGCATTTTTTGTGCAAATACATATAATAAATAATTAGTCAACTAATCAATAGCTGGCTAACGAAATAAAACAGATATTTTAACGGAGGTGAAGATGTGTTTATAGACGAAGAACCAGGGTTCGCCCCTGAAGAGCATAGAATGAGTTTTTTGTCTATGTTTATGCGGATCGACCGCCGCTTTATGGGGAAGTGCTTTGGGCAGATGCAGGAACTTGGAATTTATCCGGGACAGATCCCGGTGCTTGGACTTCTGGCATATAAAGACGGATTGAGCCAGCGCGAGATTGCAGAACATTTGAGAATCAAACCGCCGACCGTCAATGTGACCGTCCAGCGGCTGGAAAAAGCAGGATTCCTTTTCCGCAAAGCAGATGAAAAAGACCAGCGTGTCTCCAGAATCTACCTGACAGAGAAGGGCAAACAGGCCAAGGAACGCGGCATGAAACGAGTAGAAGAAAATGAGAAGATCCTTCTTGACGGTTTCAGTGATGCAGAACTTTGTCTCTTACGAAGATTTCTGGAGCAGATAACCGCAAATATCGATAAAATACCCGGATCATCCGGAAAAAATGACACAAAGAAAGCGAGGCAGCAAAAGTGATCAAACTGATGAAGTATCTGAAAAAATCAGCAGGCTATATCATCCTGATCATAGCCCTTCTGTTTCTTCAGGCATACTGTGATCTGTCTTTGCCGGACTACACTTCCAAGATCGTGAATGTAGGTATCCAGCAGAGCGGAATCGAAGACAGCGTCCCTGAAAAGATCAGAAAGACATCCATGGACAGCTTACAATTGTTTATGGATGACGACGACAAAGAAACCGTAGATTCTTTTTATGAAGAAGACGGAGACGATCTCGTACTCAAAGACGATATAACAAGTGACGAACGGGACGAACTGAACAGTATCTTCGGCAAACCGATGATGATCGTGGCAAGTCTTTCATCCGGAAGCGAAGAAGTTACAGCCATGCTCTCCCAGATGGGTGTTCCAGAGGGAACAGACCCGATGCAGGCGATCGCCATGATGCCAGAGGAAGCACTTGATGCGATGACTGAGAAGTTCAGTGAGAAGATCGACAGCATGCAGGATTCCATCATCACCCAGGCAGGTGTCGCTTATGTGAAGAGCGAATATGAGGCACTGGGAGAGGACGTAGATGCGATCCAGATGCATTACATCAAGATCTCAGGTGTCAAGATGCTTGGTATGGCACTGGTAACGATGCTCTGTGCGATCTGTGTCGTATTCCTTTCATCCAGAGTGGCAGCAGCACTTGGTCATGACCTGAGAAATGCCGTGTATCGCAAGGTTATCACCTTCTCAAGCCGTGAATACCACAAGTTTTCCACAGCATCTCTGATCACCCGCTGTACGAACGATATCCAGCAGGTGCAGCAGGTAATGGCAATGCTTTTCCGTATTGTTCTTTATGCGCCGATCCTTGGTATCGGAGGTGTGATCCGTGTACTTAATACCGATTCTTCCATGACCTGGATCCTTGGTCTGGCAGTCGGACTGATCCTGGTAGTCATTATCGTTTTGTTCCAGGTGGCAATGCCGAAATTTACCGCATTACAGACACTGGTCGATAAACTGAACCTGGTAACACGTGAGATCCTTACCGGTATCCCGGTCATCCGTGCATTCAGCCGTGAGAAACACGAAGAAGAACGTTTCGAGGAAGCAAACGAGCGACTGACAAAGACAAACCTGTTCGTCAACAGATGCATGACCTTTATGATGCCGACCATGATGCTGATCATGAACGGCGTTTCCGTACTGATCATTTACAGCGGTTCCTATGCCGTTGATAACGGAACCATGCAGGTAGGTAACGTTATGGCATTCATCCAGTACGCAATGCAGATCATCATGTCCTTCCTGATGATCACAGCCATGTCCATTATGCTCCCGAGAGCAAACGTGGCAGCACTTCGTATCAATGACGTTCTCAAGACAAAAGTAAGCGTCACAGACCCGGAGAATCCGGTTCAGCCAGCCGAGAATATCAAAGGAACGGTTGAATTTGACCATGTAAGTTTTGCTTATCCGGAAGCAGGAGAGAATGTCCTGACTGACATTTCCTTCAAGGCGGAGAAGGGTGAGACGATTGCCATCATCGGAAGTACCGGAAGCGGCAAGAGTACTCTTGTAAACCTGATCCCTCGTTTTTACGATGTGACAGAAGGTAAAGTTCTCGTGGACGGTATCGATGTCCGTGATATGACACAGAAAGAAGTCAGATCCAGACTTGGATACGTACCGCAGAAGGGAGTCCTTTTCTCAGGTACGATCGATTCCAACATCCGTTACGGCAAGACTGATATTTCAGAAGCAGAAGTAAAAGAAGCAGCAGAAGTTGCACAGGCAACGGAGTTTATCGAGACAAAACCGGAGAAATACGCATCCCCGATCGCACAGGGAGGAACCAACGTATCCGGTGGACAGAAACAGAGACTTTCGATCGCGAGAGCGATTGCCAAGAAACCGGAGATCTTTATTTTTGACGACAGCTTTTCTGCACTGGACTTCAAGACAGACAGTACCCTGCGTAAAGCACTCAAAGCACATACAAAAGATGCGACAACGATCATTGTTGCACAGCGTATCAGTACGATCCTGAATGCAGACAAGATCATTGTCCTGGATGACGGACATATGGCTGGTATCGGTTCTCACAAAGAACTGATGAAGAACTGTGAAGTTTACCGCCAGATTGCAATGAGTCAGCTGTCAGAGGAGGAATTGGCATGAGTGGACAGAGACGACGTGGACCGATGGGCGGCAGAGGAATGCGCCCGACAGAAAAAGCAAAAGACTTCAAAGGTGCGATGGGCAAACTGTTCCGCTACATGGGACGCTATAAACTGCGTTTTGTGATGGTGTTCATTTTTGCGATCGCAGGAACAATCTTTAATATTGCAGGACCTAAGATCCTTGGTAAAGCGACAACCGAACTTTATACAGGCCTGGTTGCAAAGGTAAACGGAACCGGAGGCATTGATTTCACGAAGATCGGCACGATCCTTCTGTGGACACTGGGACTGTATGTGGCAAGTGCATGCTTTTCCTTTATCCAGGGCTGGATCATGACTGGTATCTCCAATGATGTGACCTACAACCTCCGTAAAGATATTTCAAAGAAGATCAACAAACTGCCTCTGAATTATTTCGAGAGCAGGACAAACGGTGAGATCCTCTCCCGTGTAACAAACGATGTTGATACACTGCAGATGAGTCTGAACCAGAGTCTGACACAGCTGATCACATCTGTGACAACTCTGATCGGTGTATTTATCATGATGCTTTCCATCAATGTGTGGATGACACTGGCAGCACTTCTGATCCTGCCGGTTTCCATGTTTATCATCCAGGCAGTGATGAAGCATTCACAGAAATACTTCCAGGCACAGCAGAATTACCTTGGCGCAGTCAATGGTCAGATTGAAGAAAACTTCGGCGGACATGACGTAGTAAGAGTATTCAACAAAGAAAACGATGTTCTGGAAGAATTCGAAAAAGACAACAAGAAACTTTATGAATCTGCATGGAAATCACAGTTTTTCTCAGGAATGATGATGCCGATCATGCAGTTCGTAGGAAACCTCGGATATGTAATGGTAGCACTGCTTGGAGGAGTCTTTGTTATCAAAGGTTCCATCGAAGTCGGTGATATCCAGTCCTTTTTCCAGTATATCCGTAACTTTACACAGCCGATCCAGCAGATCGCGCAGGTAACAAACCTCCTGCAGTCATCCGCAGCGGCATCCGAGCGAGTATTTGAATTCCTCGAGGAAGAGGAAGAAGTACAGCAGCCGGAACATCCGGATTCTATCGAAGGTCTGAATGGAAATGTACAGTTCGAGCATGTAGAGTTCGGTTACAACCCGGATAAGATCATCGTTCATGACTTCTCCGCAGATGTACATGACGGACAGAAGATCGCAATCGTAGGTCCGACCGGAGCAGGTAAGACCACCATGGTCAAACTCCTGATGCGTTTCTATGATGTGAATAAGGGTGCAATCAAGGTAGACGGACACGATGTCAGAAACTTCAACCGAAGCGAACTTCACGAGATGTTCGGTATGGTGCTACAGGATACCTGGCTGTTCTCCGGAACGATCATGGAAAACATCCGTTATGGCCGACTGGATGCAACGGATGAAGAAGTGATCGCAGCAGCAAAAGCAGCACATATCCACAACTTCATCATGCAGCAGCCGGGCGGATACCAGATGGTACTGGATGAAGAGACCAGCAACATTTCCCAGGGACAGAAACAGCTTCTTACGATCGCGAGGGCGATCCTTGCGGACAACAAGATTCTGATCCTTGACGAAGCAACATCCTCCGTCGATACAAGAACAGAAATGCAGATCCAGAAAGCGATGGATAATCTGATGAAGGGACGAACCAGTTTCGTTATCGCACACAGACTTTCCACGATCAAGGATGCAGACCTGATCCTCGTTATGAAGGATGGAGACATCATCGAGCAGGGCGATCATGAAGAACTTCTGGCAGCCAAAGGATTCTATGCAGACCTTTACAACAGCCAGTTTGACAATGGTTCTTCAGAACTTTGCTCATAAACCCAGAAGTAAAACCAGAATTTTAAGCCATAAAAAGGCAGCCGCTGGCAGGAGACAGCTCTTGTCAACGGCTGTCTTTTTGAGTATAATAAGAAAATTACATTTAATGGAAAGTCTGGCAGGAAAGGGAGGTATTTATGATGAGCGGCAATATAGAAAATGGCAGAGAGTACCTGCTGCATGTAATGGAATGTCTGAAGAAACGTCTTGCCGAGACAGATGCTGCGATCCTTGAGGGTGAGAAAGAGATCGAGGATATGCACGAATATTACTGGGAAAACTATACAGAGATGGATGAGTACGGTTATGAAAACTTTGATAACCAGCAGGCACTTTTTCGTCAGATGAATGCGAATGAAGAACAGTTCCTTCTTCGCAAGAGATTTAAGAAGATGATGGATTCTCCGTTTTTTGGAAGAGTGGATTTTCGGTATGACGGAGATGACGAGCCGGAGCTTTTTTATATAGGGATCGGAAATCTCTCGGAGCGGGCGGGGAGCCTGCCACTGGTGTATGACTGGCGTGCTCCGGTCAGCGGACTTTTTTATGATTACGACAAGGGTTCTGCGTCCTATGAGGCACCTTCCGGTGTTTTTGAAGGCGAGATTACTTCCAAATGGCAGTACAAGATCCGCAATGGAAAAATGATCTACGAGTTTGAGAGCGATGTCAAGATCGATGATGAGATCCTGGGCGCAGAGCTTGGAAGCAAGGGCGAAGTCCAGCTCAAAAACATCGTCCGGACGATCCAGAAAGAGCAGAATACAATTATCCGAAACACAAGTGATAAGATTATGGTAATCCAGGGAGCTGCGGGAAGTGGTAAGACTTCTGTTGCACTTCACAGGATCGCGTATCTTCTGTATCACGACAGAGAAAATCTGAAATCTTCCAATATCCTGGTCCTTTCACCGAATGGTGTGTTTGCAGATTATATCTCGCACATCCTGCCGGAACTGGGAGAGGAAAATATCCGCGAGATGAGTTTTGATCTGTTTGCCTACCGTGAACTTAAGGGGATCGTTTCTGACTGTGAGGACAGGTATGACCAGATCGAGCGTTCTGTCCTTATTCCGGAATCACAGGAACTGTGCAGGGAGAAACAGTCGGCAGGATTTGCAGGTCAGATGGACGCTTACATGCTTGGCCTAGAAGATGAACTGATGAATTTCAAGGACATAGAGTACAAGGGCTGTACGCTTTCCGAGAAGGAGATCATTGATCTGTTTTACTTTAAGTTCCTGGATATTCCGCTTCTTTCCAGAATGGAGGCAGTGGCAGAATATTTCATCGATCAGGTGGAGACACTGAGGGACAGAGACCTCGTAGATGAAGAAAAGGAAGAACTGACGGAGCGTTTTCTGCGTATGTATGAGACGAGAGACTGCTATGTTCTGTACAGTCGTTTTCTTGAAGAGGCAGGCTACGATCCACTGCCGCGTGTTCCGCTGGAGAAGCGTAAGCTGCGTTATGAGGATGTCTATCCGGTCCTTTATCTGAAATATTCTCTTTTCCGCTGCAAAAATCATCATGGCATCAAGCATGTCGTGGTTGATGAGATGCAGGATTATTCCTGGATCCAGTATGTGCTCCTTCGGAAACTTTTCCCGTGCAGGATGACGATCCTCGGAGATAAGGCACAGACGATGGAAGAGCAGCAGCAGGATGTACTGAAATTTTTGCCGAAGATCTTTGGCAGGGATATCCGCAAGATCGTTATGAACAGAAGCTATCGAAACACGATGGAGATCGCAGAGTATGCCAATAAGCTTACCGGAATCCAGGATATGGAACTGTTCGAACGCCACGGCGAGCCGGTTGAGGAGCGGTCTTTTGCGAAGCTTGAGGAAGCTCTGGATCAGGTGATCGTAGACTGGGAAGTAAAGAGAGCAGACTATGAGACAGAAGCGCTGATCTTTTTTACAGAAAGAGAGGCAGAGCATGCGTATCTCTATATAGAAGAGAAATTGAAAAACCTGGACCCGGACGGAGAGCACCAGTTATCGTACATGAACCGTGACAGTCAGAATTTCAAAAAAGGTCTGACAGTGACTACGTTCTATCTTGCAAAAGGTCTGGAGTTTGATCAGGTATTCGGAGTTTTTGCAGCAGATGCAGAGGACGGACTGAGTAAACAGGCAAAATATATTGCAGCGACAAGGGCACTTCATGAGCTGCATATGTATGATTACAAAAAGCTCTGAAACCCGTATATTTTCAGGAAAAAACGCAGATAAAAGATTACAGAAAAGAAGATATCCGACACAGAAAATTCACAATATTTTACAGGATTTTCATAAACCATCAGGGAAAATTCATTGACATGCATGTAATAAAATTGTAAAATATAGCACAAAGGTTTTATTATAAACTATAATCATAACCGATATTAAGGAGGATGTTATGAGAAACAAAAGAATTCTTGCGATTTCAGCAATTGCCATATCAGCATCTGTATTTATGGCTGCCTGCAGTTTCGGCGGCAGTAATCCGGATGAGTCTGTTGCAGTAAGTGTAACACCAACACCGGTGGCAACCGAGACACCGGCTCCGACAGCCACGATCGCTCCGAATGTACAGGCTACTACCTATACATCCGCAGACAAATCCGTAGCGATCAACCTTCCAAACGCAACATGGGCAAACAAGACAGATGAAGCAGATACACTCAGCTTTGAATCTCCTGACGAGGGCAAGATTCTGATCCTTCACGGACAGGGAGCAGACACCATGGCTTCAACCGTGATTCCGAGCACACAGGACATGGCTACCTCTCTTGAGCAGGCAGACGGAGACAAGGTTGACGGAACAGACTTTGAGATCCAGGACTACACTTCTACAGATGTGAATGGCATTGGCGTGTACACCTACACAACCAAGATGCTGAACACAGAGAAGAGCAACGGAAGCTTGTATGTGATCCACAAGGTTATCGCAAACGATTCCGAATACTACAGCATCGAAGCATCTGTTAACAAAGAAGATGTTCTTTCCGCAGTGAAATCATCCGTAGATTCTTTCCAGATCCTTGGTGATTCTTCTCTGAAAGAAGCAGCTCCGAAGCAGGCAGCAGCTTCCACTCCGGCAGCCGACAATGCAAACGCAGCTTCTTCTGATGCAAACGCAAATGCAGCAGACAGCAGCGCAGCAGCAGATACTTCTGCGGCAGGAACAGACAGCAGTGCAGCCACAGATACAACAGGAAGCACAGACAGCAGCAGCGACGGATCCGAAAGCTATGACAGTTCCAGTGATTCCAGCTCTACAACAATTTCCAACTTTGCAGGATTCACAGATGAGCAGCTTTCCAACACAGATGAGACAAGAACCATCTATCGTAATTCTGATGGACATCCGCTTGTGATCACACCGGACGGAAACGGAAGCTGGGTTGACTTTGACGGAAATACCTACAACTTTACCAGCGATGAGGACGCTTACGACGAGAACGGAACAAGCTACTACTGGCATGGTGAGGGAGCAGACGTATATTATATGCCTGTTCAGTAACAACAGAACACGATCTGATTTATCGTCAGCATGAGATAAGAAGGAAAGGCAGGTGAGCGATCATCTGCCTTTTTACTCACAAAATATAAACAGGGGGACGACGATGGGAGCATATGAGAAATTTGCACAGGTGTATGACCTGTTCATGGATAATATTGATTATGAAGAATGGGCGGATTATATCACCGGTCATCTGAGAGAATATGGGATCGAGGATGGCCTGGTACTGGAACTTGGATGTGGAACAGGAACGATGACGGGATTGCTTGCGGACAAGGGTTATGATATGATTGGTGTGGACAATTCCGAGGAGATGCTTGCGGAGGCAATGGAGAAAAGAGTCGAATCCGGACAGGATATCCTGTATCTTCTGCAGGACATGCAGGAGTTTGAACTGTACGGAACGGTGCGGGCCGTTGTAAGTGTCTGCGACAGTCTCAATTATATTACAGACAGGGATGAACTGCGTCATGTTTTTGAACTGGTAAATAATTACCTTGACCCGGAGGGAATCTTCCTGTTTGATATGAATACCGTACATAAGTACAGGGATATCCTTGGGGATACGACGATCGCAGAAAACCGTGATGAGGGAAGTTTCATCTGGGACAACAGCTACGATGAGGAAGAGGGATTGAACTATTATGAACTGGCAGTTTTTCTTCCGAGAGAGGACGGACTGTATGAGAAGGCAGAGGAAGTCCACTGCCAGAAAGCATATCCGAGAGAAGAGATCGAAGAACTGATCCGCGAGGCAGGAATGGAGCTTCTCGCTGTATACGATGCCTACACAGGCAAAGCGGCATCCGAGGAGAGCGAGCGGTTATTCTTCATCGCAAGAGAAAAAGGCAAAGCAAAATAAGAAACGAGGTAAATTCATGAGTGATTATATAGTAAGAGCAATTGCGGCAGACAGCCAGATCCGTGCGTTTGCAGCAGTGACAACAGAGACAGTAGAGACAGCAAGAAAGGATCACAACACCAGCCCGGTTGCAACAGCAGCACTTGGACGTCTTCTGACAGCAGGTTCGATGATGGGCGTGATGATGAAGGGCGATAAGGATATCCTGACACTTCAAGTCAAGGGTGACGGACTGCTTCAGGGAATCACGGTTACAGCAGATTCCAAAGGCCGTGTCAAGGGATATGTCGTTGAACCGGATGTTATCATCCCGGCAAATGCCAAGGGCAAACTGGATGTTGGCGGTGCTGTTGGACACGGTTTCCTTCAGGTCATCAAGGACATGGGACTCAAAGAACCATATGTGGGACAGGTGGCACTTCAGACAGGTGAGATCGCAGAAGACCTGACTTATTATTTCGCAGCAAGTGAACAGGTTCCGTCCGCTGTAGGTCTTGGTGTTCTGATGAACAAGGATAATACCGTGCGTCAGGCAGGTGGATTTATCGTTCAGGTCATGCCGTTTGCAGAGGAAGAAACGATCGCGAAACTGGAAGCAAACGTACAGAAGATCCAGTCGGTGACTACACTTCTGGAGCAGGGACACACTCCTGAGAGTCTTCTGGAGCAGGTACTGGATGGATTTGATATTGAGATCAACGACAGGATCCCGACAGAATTTTACTGTAACTGCAGCAAAGAACGTGTAGAAAAAGCCCTGATCAGCATCGGAAGAAAAGAATTAAATGAGATGATCCAGGAAGGCAAGGAAGTAGAACTGAACTGCCATTTCTGTAACACCAATTATACATTCAGTGTAGAAGAACTCAAAGAAATCCTCAGAAAGTGCAAATAAAGGAGAAGCAGGAATATGAAGGACGGGTTTATCAAAGTAGCGGCAGGAACGCCGAATGTGCAGGTAGCAGACTGTGAATTCAATGCAGCTGAAATTATCAAAATGGTCCGTGAGATGGAAGCAGAGGGAGCCAGAGTCATGGTTTTCCCGGAACTGTGTATCACAGCATACACCTGCGGAGATCTTTTCTGGCAGGAAAATCTTCTGGAGGAAGCCAAAGTACAGCTTATGCGTATTGCAGAAGAGACTGCGGATGTAGATGCGATCATTTTTGTAGGACTTCCACTGGAATACAAGGGCAAACTTTATAATGTGGCAGCCGGACTGAACCATGGTGAGATCCTTGGGTTTGTGCCGAAGACTTATCTGCCGAATTATAATGAATTTTATGAGGCGAGATATTTCACTTCCGGAGAGGATGTAGACGGAACTGTGACGATCAGAAGGTCTGAGTATGGATTACATCATGACGAAGAGATGACGGATGAGGACGTGGAATTTGGACTTGAGGCAGAAGTCGAGGTTCTGGAGGAAGAAGATTCCTTTGAGGAACTGGAAGAGATCGATGAGGAACCGGATTATATTGATGAAGATGAAACAGAAGAGTTTGATGAAGTGGATGTCCCGATCTCCTCAAATATCCTGTTCATCTGTCAGGAAATGCCGAAACTCAAGATCGCGGCTGAGATTTGCGAGGACCTCTGGGTTCCGAATCCTCCGAGCGTAGGACATGCATATCATGGAGCAAACCTGATCGTGAACCTGTCTGCGAGTGATGAAGTTGTAGGCAAGGATTCTTATCGTAAGAGCCTTGTAAGTGCACAGTCAGCAAGACTTCTCTGCGGATATATCTATGCGACAGCAGGAGAGGGAGAATCCACCCAGGATGTTGTCTACGGCGGCCACAATCTGATTGCAGAAAACGGCACGATCCTTGCAGAGAGCAGACGCTTTGTCAATGGCGCACTTTATGCGGATCTGGATATCCACAGACTGGATAATGAGAGAAGAAGGATGACGACCTGCTGCTTTGTACCGGATCTTGCACCGGAAGGACAGGATGTTTTTTATAACGAAGTTTATTTTAATGCAGGCAGAGGAGTAACACCGCTTACCCGCAAATTTGATTCCAGACCATTCGTACCGGGGATCAAAGAAGAGAGAGAACGCCGCTGCGATGAGATTCTGAATATTCAGGCAATGGGACTCAAGAAGCGTCTGGCACATATCCACTGCCAGAATGCAGTGATCGGACTGTCCGGTGGACTGGATTCCACACTGGCACTTCTTGTGACAGTACGTGCATTTGACATGCTTGGAATGCCGAGAGAAAAGATCACAGCCGTAACAATGCCATGCTTTGGAACAACGGACAGAACTTATAACAATGCCTGCCAGTTAAGTGAATGTCTTGGTGCAACCCTCAAGGAAGTCAACATCCGCGAGGCGGTAAATCTCCATTTCCGCGATATCGGACATGATCCGGAAGTACATGATGTCACTTATGAGAATGGTCAGGCACGTGAGCGTACACAGATCCTGATGGATATTGCAAACCAGTCCGGTGGTATTGTTATTGGAACCGGTGACCTTTCGGAACTGGCACTTGGATGGGCAACTTACAATGGCGACCACATGTCCATGTATGCAGTCAATGCATCCGTACCGAAGACGCTTGTCCGTCATCTTGTAAGATATTATGCAGATACCTGTGAGGATGCGAAGCTTTCAGAGATCCTTCTGGATATCTTGGATACACCGGTAAGCCCGGAACTTCTGCCGCCGAAGGATGGCGTGATCTCACAGAAGACAGAAGATCTTGTAGGACCGTATGAGCTTCACGATTTCTTCCTGTATTACATGCTCCGCTGTACCTTCCCGCCGAAAAAGATCTTCCGTCTGGCACAGAATGCATTTGCGGGCGAGTATGATGATGAGACGATCCTGAAATGGCTTAAGACTTTCTACCGGAGATTCTTTATGCAGCAGTTCAAGCGTTCCTGCCTGCCGGATGGACCGAAAGTTGGTAGTGTGGCAGTTTCTCCGAGAGGAGACCTGAGAATGCCGAGTGATGCATGCGCGAAACTCTGGCTGAAGCAGATTGAGGAACTTGAGGCAAGAAATTAAGGTAACTTTTTGAGGTGTGATTTATCACACCTCAATGTGTTTTTGGGGATAACTGTTTTCAGGAAGAAGCTGCTTTCTGGACAGTTTCTTCAATGGCCTGAATAAGCATCTGGGCTGTATATTTCTGGTCGCTGGCGTAATCGAGATTTTCCAGAGACTGTGTAGAATAGATCTGGCTTGCAAGAGAGTCCAGGACCGGCTCTACGAGAGGAAACATAGCGGCAGTGCTCTCGCTTAAGTTTGCCAGATGGATGGAACGGATACTGTCGGCATCGACGGTCACTTCCAGGTCAAAGGAATTATTGTTGAGCTGGACAGACGTGCGGTAAATGCCGGGGGTATATCTGGAATCGGTCTTTGGAGCGGTATTCTGTGCTTTTCCGGGACCGAACATAAAAAAGACCAGTACACCCAGGATCACAAGGAGAAGAAGGAAAATACAGGTGTAGATCACCTCTTTCATATGTAGAACGATGATTTTTGTTTTGGAGCTCATAGTCTGCGCCTCCTGATTCGCGGTTACGGTTCCCCGGTATACTTTCCTTATATCCTATTAGGCTCTGTCCTGATTTATGTCAGAAATATCCCGCGAGGTGCTATTCAGAAAAAATGTTGAAAGGGGTAAGATATGTCCCTGCAGTTTATTATAGGAAATTCCGGTGCAGGCAAATCCGGCACCGCATATGAAAATATTATCCGGGAAGCGTCAGCAAATCCCGACAGACTTTATTATGTGATCGTCCCGGAGCAGTTTACGATGCAGACACAGAAAACTCTGGTGGAAATGCATCCGGATGGGGGAATCCTCAATATTGATATCTTAAGTTTTGAGCGTCTTGCGTACCGCGTTTTTGAGGAAGTTGGCGGTGATACGAGACGGATCATGGAAGAAACAGGCAAAAACATGGTGCTCCAGAAACTGGTACAGATGAACCAGAAGGATCTGGTCTATCTCAGAAATCAGATGAAGAAACCAGGCTATCTGGATGAGGTGAAGTCTCTTATTTCGGAGTTCATGCAGTACGAGATCAAAGAAGAGGAACTGGATGAGATGATCCGTGAGAGCGAGGATAAGACGCTTCTCCAGATGAAACTCCAGGATGTGAAAGTTCTGTATCAGGCGTTCCGCGAGTATCTTTCCGGACATTTTATGACAGCGGAGGAAGTTCTTGAGGTTCTGGCAAAAGAGATCCAGTTTTCTGAGAAACTTAAGGGAAGTGTCCTTCTTCTGGATGGATACACAGGATTTACACCGGTACAGCTTGAAGTCCTGCGGGAACTTCTGGCTGTCTGTGAGAGAGTTTCCGTGACGGTGACGATGGATGTCAGAGAACAGTTTCTTGCGATGGGAAAACCGCACGAGCTTTTTTATATGAGCCATAAGATGATCCGCTCTCTTGCGGAACTTACGAAGAATATCGAAGAGCCTGTCTGGGTCGCGCCGGGCAGAAAGTCCCGGTTTGCGGATGCCCCGGCACTGGATTTTCTGGAACAGCATCTGTTCCGTTACCACAGGGCTGTCTATGAGCGGGAGCAGCAGGAGATACAGATCTTTTCGGCGAGAGATCCGGAGAAAGAAATGGAGGAAACTGCCCGACGGATCCTGCGGCTGGTCAGAGAAAAGGATCATCGTTACGGACAGATTGCGGTCATCACAGGAAATCTTGAGGAATATGGAAGCGTAGCCGCACAGGTTTTTGAAGATGCCGGGATTCCATATTTTATTGATGAAAAACATTCGATCCTTATGAATCCGTTTGTGGAATATCTCCGTGCGGCACTTGAGATGGTCGTTCAGGGATTCAGTTATGAGAGTGTATTCCGTTATCTCCGCTGTGGGATGTCTGATATCTCCAGAAGTGAAGCGGATAAACTGGAAAATTATGTGATCGCGCTTGGAATCAGAGGGATCCGCAGATGGAGAGAGAAATGGGTCCGCATCTACAGAGGTATGGATCCGGACCAGATCCAGGAGATCAACGAGATCCGGGAGCGTTTTGTCGGAGAGACAGGAATCCTGGCAGATGGCTTTTCCGGAAAAAAGAAAACAGTGGAAGAATACTGTCGTTATCTGTATGAATTTATTGTACAGAGCCAGATCCAGCAGAAACTGAAAGTTCAGGAGCTCTATTTCCATGAGATCGGAAACAAGGCAATGGAAAAGGAATACGTGCAGATCTTTGGTATCATGATGGAACTTCTGGATAAGATGGCAGAGATCCTTGGGGACGAGGTGGTTTCGCCGGAGGAGTTTCAGCAGATCCTGGAAACGGGAATGACACAGGCGAAAGTTGCGCTGATCCCGCCGAGTATGGATCAGGTGCTGATCGGTGATATGGAGCGTACCAGGCTCAAAGACGTGTGTGCACTGTTTTTTGTCGGCGTAAATGAGGGAAATATCCCAAAGAACACGCAGTCCGGCGGGATCCTGACAGAGATGGACAGGGCTTTCTTTAAGGATCAGGGAATGGAACTTGCCCCGGGTCCCAAAGAACTGATGAACATGCAGAGGTTTTATCTTTACCTGAATCTGACCAAGCCGAAGGAACTCTTAAGCCTTTCCTACAGTCAGTCAAATGGAAGGGGAGAGGCATGCAGCCCTGCGTTCCTGATCCATACGATCAAAAGGCTGTTTCCGAAACTCAAAGAAACACGTGCAGATCAGCCGGAGAGCCAGATGGAACTTCTGGAGACACCGGGAACTTCCCTGGAATATCTGCTTGAGGGGCTTTCAGAGGAAAATACAGATGAGCTGGATCCTGTTTTTGAGGAACTGTACAGCTGGTATCTGAGAAGTCCAAAGTACAGGGAACTGGCAGAAAAACTGACCGATGCCGCATTTTTACGAAAGCCGGAGGACAAGGTCAGCGCGAGTGTTGCGAAAGCTTTGTACGGAGAAGTGTCTCCGCATGGAGCAACAAGACTGGAACGTTTTTCTGCGTGTGCGTTTGCACATTTCCTGAAATATGGTCTGGCTGTGACAGAGCGTGTGGAATATGAATTCAAGGCGATGGATATGGGAAATGTCATCCATCAGGCATTGGAAAATTTTGCTGTCGAACTGAGAAGGAAGAGACTGGACTGGAGTGACCTGGACGACAAAGTCCGTGATGAGATCGCAGACGAATGCCTGGACAAGGTGGCGGCAGATTATGGAAACACGATTCTTAAGAGCAGTGCCAGAAATCATTACATGGTAGAGCGTACAAGAAGAATCCTTAGAAGAACAGTCTGGGCTTTGCAGGAACAGCTTAAGAATGGCGAGTTCCATCCGGAGGGATTTGAAGTTTCCATTGGCGGCGGCAGGATCGACCGTTTGGACGTCCTCAAAGAAGACAACAAAGTTTACGTCAAGATCATTGATTATAAGACGGGCAATACTTCTTTTGACCTGGTGAGTATCTATCACGGGCTTCAGCTGCAGCTTGTCGTTTATATGGATGCGGCGGTGCAGGCAGAGCAGCGGAAATATCCGGACTGTGAAGTAGAACCGGCGGGGATTTTTTATTACAATGTCAAGGATCCGATGATCCAGAAAACGCTTCAGGAGGATCTGGATGAACTTGATCCTGAGATCATGAAGAAACTCAAGATGAACGGGCTGGTATCTTCTGACCCGGAGGTGATCCAGAAACTGGACGTTTCGTATGCATCCCTTCCGCTGGCATACACGTCAAAGGGGGCGCTGCGCAAAGGCTCGTCTGTCGCAAGCCCGGAGCGGTTCCGTCTTCTGAATGACTATGTAAAGAAAAAGATCACTGAAGTGCAGGATGCGATCCTCACAGGAAAAGCAGATGCTTCCCCGTATGAGATGGGGAACAAAAATGCCTGCACGTACTGTGCATATCAGGGAAGCTGCGGCTTTGACCGCAAGATCCCGGGATATGAATTCCGGAGACTGAAACAGTTTGCCGATGAAGAAGTCTGGAAGAATTTTGAACAGGAGGCAGAGTGATATGGGAATGAAATGGACCGAAGAACAGAGCAAAGTCATCACCCTGCGGGACCGCAATATTCTGGTCAGTGCAGCAGCGGGTTCCGGTAAGACAGCCGTGCTGGTTCAGAGGATCCTGAGTAAGATCATGGACCCCGACAGACCGGTGGATATTGACCGGCTTCTGATCATGACGTTTACCAGGGCAGCAGCGGGCGAGATGAAGGAGCGAATCTCCAATGCGATCGATCAGGCACTGTACGAAAACCCGGATAATGAACATCTCCAGAGACAGGCAGCACTGATCCATAACGCACAGATCACAACGATCGATGGTTTCTGTTCTTATATCATCCGGAACTATTTTCACATGGTGGAACTTGATCCGGGATATCGAACAGCGGAGGAGGGTGAGCTGAAACTTCTGCAGGAAGATGTCATGAAAGACCTTCTCGAAGAAGCATACGAAAAGGCTGATCCGAAGTTTCTGAGTCTGGTAGAATGTTATGCATCGGGGAAATCCGATGATGAGATCCGTGATATGGTATACAAACTCTACCAGGCGGCAATGAGCCATCCGTACCCGGAAGAATGGCTGGAAGAATGCATGGAAGTCTACCGCGTGCAGACGATCGAAGAACTCCGTGAAACAAGCTGGATACAGCTCCTCTGGGAAACGCTGGATGAAAAACTGGATCAGGCAGAGGCACTGACAGAGAGTGCAAGAAAAATCTGCAATGAGCCGGACGGCCCTTGTTTTTATGACGAAGCACTTGTTGATGACCTGAATTTCTGGCGGGAAGTACGTCGATGCAGGGAAACCAAAGATTATGATAAGGTTGCAGATATCCTGTCCGGACATACATTCGCGAAACTTTCTGCCAAAAGGGACAGTTCCATAGACCCTGTCAAAAAAGAGCAGGCAAAAGAACTTCGCGATGAGGAAAAAGAAATCTGCAAAGATCTTTCGACGAAGTTTTTTAATCAGAAAGAGGAAATCCTTCTGGAGCTGATCGCCTGCGCACGCGAACCATTGGAAGGTCTGGTGGAACTGACATTGCAGTTTAAGGAGGCTTTTTCCAGCAAGAAGAGAGAAAAGAATCTTCTGGATTTTACGGATATGGAACATTTTGCCCTGAGGATCCTTGTGGAGAAAGTGGATGGAGAACTGATCCCGACACAGGCGGCGAGAGAATTGTCCGAGAAGTATGAAGAAGTCATGGTGGACGAATATCAGGACAGTAACTTTGTGCAGGAACTTATCACAACGATGGTGTCCGGATGGGTGGAGAAGCGCAAAAATATCTTTATGGTAGGAGATGTCAAGCAGAGCATCTATCGCTTCCGCCTTGCGAGGCCGGAGCTTTTTATGGAAAAATACCACAGCTATTCTCTGGAAGACAGCGAGGAGCAGAGGATCGACTTGCACAAAAACTTCCGAAGCCGGGCAGAGGTACTTACCTCGGTGAATTATATTTTCCGCCAGATCATGGGTGAGGATCTGGGAGGGATCACTTACGATGATGACAATGCACTGTATCCGGGAGCATCTTTCCCGGAGGGAGCAGACCCGGAATTCACCCGGACAGAGGTCCTTATCGTAGAAAAAGACGGCGAGGAACTGGAAGACGAACAGGGACAGAAGAATGCACAGGAGCTGGAAGCACTGGCGATCGCACAGCGAATCCAGAAGATGGTCGGAAACGACAGGATCCTGGACAAAGAAACGGGAGAATACCGCGAGATCGGATATGGCGATATCGTGATCCTTCTGCGAAGTGCGACGGGATGGTCAGAGACGTTCAGCCAGGTTTTGAGCTCCAGAGGGATCCCTGTCTATTCGGCATCCAGAACGGGATATTTTTCCGCGCAGGAAGTGGTGACGCTTCTGAATTATCTGCGAGTCTGCGACAATCCGCTTCAGGATATCCCGCTGACAGGTGTTCTGCATTCCCCGATCGTCGGATGTGATGCACAGGAGCTTGCAATGATTCGAAGTGAATGTCCGGAAGGGATGATCTACGACAGCATCTGCGCTTATGCGGATAAAAATGAGGGAAGCCAGGAAGAAGAGGAAGAGAAGATCAGGCTCAGAAAAAAACTCCGCACTTTTCTGGAACAGCTTCACATGATCCGGGATATGGCGACGTATACACCGATCCATGAGCTTATCATGTACATCCTCAAAGAGACAGGTTACGGCACTTATGCGAAAGCGATCCCGGGCGGTGCACAGAGAGGCGCAAACCTCCATATGCTGGTCGAAAAAGCGATGGATTATGAGAAGACAAGTTACCGTGGACTGTTTAACTTTATCCGCTATATTGAGAAACTTCAGAAATACGAGGTGGATTTCGGCGAGGTCAATCTGGCAGATGCGGGAAGTGGCGCGGTGCAGATCATGACGATCCACAAAAGCAAGGGACTGGAATTTCCGGTCGTGTTTGCAGCAGGAATGGGCAAGCAGTTCAATTTTCAGGACATCAATGCCAGGTTCCTGATCCATCCGGAACTTGGTTTCGGCGTGGATGCGATCTTCCCGGAAAGACGACTGATCGTATCGGCAATGCAGAAACAGATCATCCGAAGGGCACTGAAACGAGAAAGTCTTGGAGAGGAACTTCGAGTTTTGTACGTTGCGCTGACAAGAGCGAAGGAAAAACTCATCATCACAGGCTCTATGGGGAATATAGAAGCAGCTCTGCGTTCTGTGTCCCGTTATATGGACAGTGAAGAGACCTTACTTCCACTGGGCGTGCGCTCTGAGGCAAAAAGTTACTGGTCCTATATCCTTCCGGCACTGGTGCGCCATCCGGCTGTGAAAGAACTTCTGGCAGAGTACGGTATCTTTGGAAAACAAGCGAAGATCTGTGAGAAAGAAAATGCAGATTTTCTGATCCACAGGGTAACGCTTGGGGAACTGGTGCAGGGTGAGATCCTGGGACAGACGGATGCACAGATGAGAGAAGCATTTTTCAGAGAATGGGACAGCCAGAGAGTATATGACGAAACGATCCGTCAGACGCTGGAGGCGAAGTTTGGCTTTGCGTATCCGTATGCATATCTTGAAGAGCTTCCGGTCAAGGTTGGCGTTTCGGAACTTAAGAAACGCAAGTATGCAGATGAAGAGGAGATAGAATCTGCACTTTATCCGGAACCGGAGATCGAGGAGATCGTCCCGGCGTTTATTTCCGGTGAGAAAGAAGTAACGCGAGGGGCTGCGCGGGGAACCGCTTACCATTGTGTGATGGAATGCCTTGATTATACGCAGGTAAAAACCTACCAGGAGATAGACAGACAGATACAGACACTTGTCGAAAACCACAAGATGTCGCCGGAAGAAGGCGAAAGTATCCGAAGAAAGGATATTCTGGCTTTTTCAGGTTCAGAGCTGGGAATGCGGATGCAAAGGGCGGCACTGGACAAGAAACTTCACCGCGAGCAGCCATTTGTCATGAAAGTGGATATGAAAAATCTGGATGATTCCTGGAACGGAGATGAGACGGTTCTTGTACAGGGAATCATTGATGCGTATTTTATAGAAGGAGAAGAGATCGTTCTGGTGGATTACAAGACAGACAGGATCGGTCAGGGAGAAGAATCGAAACTGATCGAACGCTACCGAACACAGCTTGAAGATTATGCACTGGCACTGGAACGGATGCTTCATAAGAAAGTAAAGCAGAAATATATTTATTCATTTGCCCTGCAGAAAGCAATAGAAATATAAGGTTACTATTCACAGGGTAGTATCCCGCGAGGTGTTTTGCCATGAATATGGCAAAATCCCGAGACATACAGGGCAAAATCCCATCACCGAAGGTGATTTGGAATGGAGTTTGACCAAGTTACTGTGAACGGAGTGAACAGTAACAATATAAGAGACAACAGAAAAATATCCCGTGGGAAGGAGAGTATCAGACTCTCCATCCTGCGGGATATTTGTTTTTGAGTGTCGCACCGACCAGCTTGCCGAATCCGATGGGATAGCCGTCCGCGCAGAGAAGATGCCAGCCTTTGGTGTGAGCTGCCTCTTCTGGTTCGATATTCAGTGTTTCGCCCTTGAGATAGCGGGTCAGGCGCTCGTCCGATACCGGAAGGGAGATGACTGCCTCGGCGTCATCCTTATGCAGAGCCAGTGCAAAAGGTTCTGACGGCTCGAAACGGTTTTTCTTGAGGTTGCCCAGATAAAGGCCGTTTCGAAGGAAGGTCAGTCCGCGGAAATCTCCGGTGAGTGGCGGGAGATAGTAGACTTTGTCTTTGCGTGTCTCCACGCGGTTCCAGTCGAATGGTTTTCCGCCGAGGGTTTTAAGCCCGATCTCCGCAAGAAAAAGCTCCAGCCATTTGCGTGTGTCGGCGTTCGATTTTGCAGAGGACATGGTACCGATCAGATCCGTTCTGCCCTCTTTGCGGAATAATGCCATGAAATGTCCCTCGCCCTGCATGGTGTGCGGGAAGAGATGGACACAGCGCGTAAGGCGCGGATCACCGTTGCCCCATTCCGGAACGCCCGGCGTGAATCCTTCATAAGAAGGAAGTTCGATCAGTTCCATATCCGGCCGGTTTTCAAGAAGCCAGGAAACAACGCCCTCATCCTCATCCGGCGCAAAGGTACAGGTAGAATAAAGCAGCTGTCCGCCCGGACGGAGCATATCGGCTGCCTGAAGGATCAGTTCTCGCTGGATCGCGGCAAGTTCCTGTGATTTCTCAGGAGTCCAGTCTCTGGCAAGTGCTTCTTCCTTACGGAACATTCCTTCGCCGGAACATGGTGCATCCAGAAGGATCTTGTGGAAAAATTCCGGGAAGCGGTCTCTGAGACGTGCCGGAGTCTCATTGGCAACAAATGCATTCGTGAAGCCAAAAAGCTCCACGTTTCGAAGAAGGGCACGGGTACGGGAAGCACTGATGTCATTTGCGACCAGCAGTCCCTCTCCGTTCAGGCGCGCCCCCAGTTCTGTCGTTTTGCCACCCGGTGCAGCACAGAGGTCCAGTACATTCTCGCCGGGAGTGACAGGGAGGCAGGAAGCGGGTGTCATTGCGCTTGGCTCCTGGAGATAATAGAGCCCCGCCTGATAAAACGGGCAGTAGGAAGGACGGACATCTTCCGGATAAAAATAACCGTTCGGGATCCACGGGATCGGTGTCACCGGGAACGGAACAAGTTTTTCAAATTCTTCGCAGCTGATCTTGGCGGTGTTGACACGAAGCCCGTAAGTTCTGGGTACTTCGTAGCTTTTTATAAAAGAATCATATTCTTCTCCGAGCATTTCTTTCATGCGGGCGAGAAAGGCCGGATGAAGAAGTTCTGTGATATTCTGTTCTGACATGAAGTTCTCCTGTTCTGTGTAAGTTATAAAACATAGTTTATTGTGAAAGTTGTTACTGTTCACAGGTAGTATCCCGCGAGGCGTTTTGCCATGAATAATGGCAAAATCCCGAGACATACGGGGCAAAATCCCATCACCGTAGGTGATTTGGAATGGATTTTGACCGAGTTGCTGTGAACGGAGTGAACAGCAACTAAAAGTATAAATCAGGCATGGAAAATAGAAAATACTATTGACAAAACTATATTATATGATATATAGTATTACTAACAAAATAATATTATACAAAATAATAATATTATAGAATATATGAACAGGAAGTGAGAGCATGGTATTTAATACAGGTGCAGCGCTCCTGGATGCGATCGTGCTGGCGGTAGTTTCCAAGGAAGAGGAGGGAACCTACGGTTACAAGATCACCCAGGATGTGCGGAGTGTGCTGGAGGTATCTGAGTCCACGCTGTATCCGGTCCTTCGGAGATTACAGAAGGATGAATGCCTGGAGACCTATGACATGGCATATGCAGGCAGGAACCGCAGATACTACAAGATCACAGAGAAAGGAATGGCACAGCTTAATCTTTACAGAGTTGAATGGAAGAACTATTCAACCAAGATTTCGAAACTGTTTGAGGGAGGCATAGAGTTATGAACAGAGCGCAGTTTATGGAACAACTGGAGAAGCTGCTTTCTGACATCTCTGAGGAGGAAAGGCAGGAGGCTCTTGATTATTACGAGAGTTACTTCGACGACGCCGGAGAGGATCAGGAGGCAAATGTGATCAGGGAGCTTGGAAGTCCGGGCAAGGTAGCTGCTATCATCAAGGCAGACCTCAGGGAAAGCTCACAGAATTACGGGGAATACACGGAGAATGGCTTTCAGGATGACCGTGTAAAGGAGGATATGCAGATGCCGGAGCAGAGAGGCAGCCGTGCGGAGCGTGGATACCACGCAGAGCGTAAGGGCAGTAATGCAGGAGTGATCCTGGTATTGATCCTGCTGGTATTTATCTCACCGCTGATCAAGGGTGCAGTCGGAGGAGTCCTCGGATTTATCGTTGCACTGGCACTTCTTCCGTTTCTGATCGTATTTGGGATCGGGGCAGCGGTCGTAGGGCTTTTTGCAGCAGGGATCGCAGTCATTGGAGCAGGGATCGGGGCATGCTTTTCCGCCAGCATCGGATTTGGAATCCTTGGGATCGGGGTCGGACTTCTGATCCTTGCACTTGCACTGGTCGGACTTGTATTTCTGGTCTGGGCAGCAACGAAAGTACTTCCGGCGATCCTGCGGAAATTTATAGATTTCTGCAGCCGGCTTGTAAACAGAGGAAGTAAGAAGAAGGAGGCGGGATTATGAGAAAATTTTCTAAACGGATTCTTAAACTTGCATTAGTCCTTGCTGTTGTCGGACTGGGACTCAGCATAGGAGGCGTTGCCATGGGAGCAACGATCACAGGCATCAATCTTACGAAATATGGACTGAATGGAAATATCAGGAAAATTGCGAATTCTGCCTTACAGGAGAGCCATGATTCCTGGGACGAAGACTGGGATGAGATCACACAGCTTAAGCCGGTCATGACAGAGGATGACAAAGAAATCTTTGAGATTGATCCGGTATCGGATCTGGATTTTTCCCTGAGTGGAGATGCACTTAAGCTTCAGAACTGTGACGGAGACAAGATCCGCGTAGAAGTGTCCGGTTCGAAGAAAGACAAAGTAAGGATCGGTACAGATGATGACAGCCTGGTCATCGAGTCACTTGGCAGGACACAGGAACGTGAGATCACTGTGAGTTATCCGAAGGACCTGAGGTTTAAGGACACTTCCATAGAGGTTGCAGCAGGTACTGTTACGATGTGTGATGATTTCAGAACAGATGACCTGGATGTGTCTGTAGGAGCAGGCGAGTTTACAAATACAGGGAAGATCAGCGTAGCTAACGATATCTCGGTTGAAGTCGGCACCGGAAATGTAGAAATATCAGAACTGGATATACACGATCTGGAAGTTGACTGCGGTATCGGAAATGTTGACCTTGACATTCTTGGCAAAGAAGCCGACTATAATTATGAGATTTCCTGTGCGGCAGGAAATGTGGACATCGGTGACAGTTCGTACAGCGGCATCGGCCACGACAAAAATATCACGAATCCAAATGCCAAAGGAGATATGGAATTGAACTGCGGCGTTGGTAATATTACAGTTAGTTTTAGTAAATAAATTTTTTTGAGAAAGAAGGCAGATTTTATGAATAACAAACGACTTTACAAATCTTCCGCAAATTATATGCTGTGCGGTGTATGCGGAGGCATCGCTGAATATTTTGACATTGATCCGACACTGGTGCGTCTTGCATGGGTCATCCTCACCTGCTTCGGCGGCGCGGGAATCTGGGCGTACATCATTGCAGCCATCGTTATTCCGAAAGGCTGATCCTGAGTGAATAAATTTTCTTCAAACTGTCCATACTCCAAAAGAAAAGCAACAAAGGAGTGAAAGGACATGAACAAGGAGAAAGAAGTGGAGGCATATCTGCGGGGCGAACTTCCCGAAGAAGAAAAGATCAAGTATGAGATCGCAGAAGAAATGGGAATTCTTGACAAGGTCCTCGAGAGCGGCTGGAAAAGCCTCTCGGCCAAAGAAACCGGAAGGATCGGAGGCCTGATGACCGGCCGCAGGAAAGAAAAGGATTCCACACTTTAGAAAAATTTCACAAAAGGCATTGTCTGGAAGCTGTTCCGGGCAGTGCTTTTTTGTGTTATACTTAAGGGTAACTACAACGGTATAACGACAGGGAGAGGCCGATGAATAATACAGAAGCATATGTAAAATTAGATAAAGTTTCCAAAATATACAAGATGGGTGAAGTCGAAATCCGTGCAGTCGATGAGATCAGTTTTGAGATTTCCAAAGGTGAATTTGTAGTCATTGTAGGACCGAGTGGGGCCGGCAAGACGACTGTTCTGAATATTCTCGGCGGCATGGATACTGCATCGAAGGGAAAGGTTCTGGTAGATGGCAGAAATATCACAGATTATAGCGGCAGACAGCTTACGGCATATCGCCGTGATGACATCGGTTTTGTATTCCAGTTTTATAATCTGGTTCCGAACCTGACAGCACTGGAAAATGTAGAACTTGCCATGCAGATCTGCAAGAATCCTCTGGATGCGGCACAGGTCCTCAGAGAAGTCGGACTTAAGGATCGAATGGGGAATTTCCCCGCACAGCTTTCCGGTGGCGAACAGCAGCGTGTTTCCATAGCGAGAGCCCTTGCAAAGAATCCGAAGCTTCTCCTTTGTGATGAGCCGACAGGTGCACTTGATTACCAGACCGGTAAGGCAATCCTCAAACTGCTTCAGGACATGTGCAGGGAGAAGGGGATGACGGTGATCGTCATCACGCATAATTCTGCGCTGACACCTATGGCAGACCGTGTGATCCATATCAAAAATGGAACCGTTTCTTCGATGGAACTGAATGACCATCCGACACCGGTGGAGGAGATCGAATGGTAGGAAAACGCAGAAAAAAAGCATTACACAAAGATTTCTGGCAGGAGATCCGAAAGAGCAGGGCACGTTTTATTTCCATCTTCTGTATCGTGGCACTGGGTGTTGCTTTCTTTTCCGGTATTCAGGCAGCGTCGCCGGATATGCGTCTTTCGGGAGATGCTTATTATAACGAAGCCAGCCTCATGGATCTCAAGGTCATGGCAACTCTGGGGCTTACCGAAGATGATGTAAAAGCGATCCAGTCGATCGATGGTGTGGAGAGTGCGGAAGGTGCATATTCGACGGATGCCATTTGTGGAGAGAATGAGAAACAGAAAGTTCTTCATATCGAATCTATGAATCAGAAGGTCAATCAGCTTACCGTAACAGAAGGCCGTCTTCCGGAAAAAAGCGGCGAGTGCTTTCTGGACTCGACGTTTGCCGCGAATCAGGGATATGAGATCGGCAGCACGATCAATATGCGCCAGGACGGGGACAGTAAGCTTCTGTTGACAGAAACCTATACGGTAGTCGGACTTGGCAAAAGCCCGCTGTACATTTCGTTCAACAGAGGAAATACGACAGTCGGTTCCGGTGAGGTGAATGGATTTGCCTATGTGATGCCGGAGGATTTTGACCAGGAGATCTTTACACAGATCTATATCCGGGCACATGGAACCGATCAGGTGCTCAGCTATACAGATGCCTACGATAACCTGATCGAGAAACTTCAGGATAAAGTTGAGGAGATCCAGGAGGAACGCTGCCAGATCCGTTACGACGAGATCGTTTCCGAGGCACAGGACAAGATTTCTGATGCAGAGCAGGAACTTGCCGATGGCAAAAAAGAGGCCGATGAGAAGCTTGCTGATGCAAAGAAAAAACTCGATGACGGAGAGAAAGAACTTGCCGATGGCAAAAAACAGTACGAGGATGGCAAGAAACAGCTCGAAGATGCAAAGAAAGAAATTACCGACGGCAGGAAGCAGCTCGCAGATGCCAAAACGCAGCTCGCCGACGGACGGGAACAGCTTGCTTCGGCGAAAGCCCAGCTTTCTGATGGTCAGTCCCAGTTATCTGCGGCACAGGCAAAGCTGGATGACGGATGGGCGCAGTATAATGCAGGAAAGAAAAAGTATGATGCAGGCAAAGCGAAATTCGACAAAGCAAAACAGCAGATAGAATCCGGAAAGAAACAGATCGCAGCCGGACGTACCAAGCTTGAACAGAAACAGAAAGAGCTGACGGCAGGAATCGCGCAGGTAAAGGATGGTCAGACAGCGGTGGATGCACAGATCACACAGCTGGAAAGCCAGATCGCACAGATCCAGGCGGGACTGGAGCAGCTCTCCGGTGTAGAAGATCAGCTTGCCGCGGCACAGCAGGCATACGATCAGACAAGTGGTGCAGTGCAGGCAGCACAGGAAGCTGTAAACAGTGCACAGGCAGCTTATGATGCGGCAAAGCAGCAGGTTGAGGCAGGAGAACTTTCTGAGGAAGAACTGGCAGGATATGAACAGGCTCTTGGCGAGGCACAGGGACAGCTGGAAACAGCGAACGGAACTCTCAGCCAGGCTCAGTCGGCATTGGATGCCTGTCAGCAGGCTGTAAATCAGAAAGCAGAACTTCAGAATAACTTAAGCGCAGCCCAGGGAGGACTCAGTCAGGCGCAGGCAAAGAAAACAGAGCTGGCAGCGACTATGCAAAATCTGAATGCCGGTCAGAAGACAATCGATCAGAACCGGGCACAGCTTGACAGCCAGGAGGCCAAACTTTCTTCCGGGGAAAAAGAACTTGCAGCTAATGAGCAGACTTTAACAGAGAGTAAGGAGAAACTTGATGCAAGTCTCGCACAGCTTCAGAGTGGACAGGTAGAGATCGATGCAAACCGCGAGAAATTGCAGAGTGGCCAGGCGGAGATCGAGGCTAATGAAGCGAAGCTTTCTTCTGGAGAGGCAGAGATCGCGGCCAATGAGAAGAAGCTTGCAGACGGCGAGAAAGAAATCGCAGAAAACGAACAGAAACTTAAAGATTCCGAACAGAAACTTGCCGATGCCGAGAAAGAATTAAAGGATGGAAAGAAAGAATACGAGGATGGCAGGAAAGAAGCGGAAGATGAGATCCGCGACGGTGAGCAGAAGATCAGCGATGCGAAAGAAGAACTGAACGACCTCAAAGAACCGGAATGGATCATCACAGACCGCAATGACCTTCCGGAATATTCCGATTACGGAGACAATGCAGACCGTATCAAAAATATCGGTCAGGTATTCCCTGTGATCTTTTTCCTGGTTGCAGCACTCATCAGCCTTACGACCATGACACGAATGGTCGAAGAACAGCGAACACAGATCGGAACGATGAAGGCGCTTGGCTATAAGAAACTCGATATTGCTTCCAAGTATTTAAGTTACGCATTTCTTGCAACAGCAGGAGGAAGCGTGACAGGGATCCTCATCGGCGAAAAAATTCTTCCATATATAATCATCAAGGCATATGGGATGATGTATCACAATGTTTCCAACAGCCTGCAGATCCATTATGAGTGGAAATATGCACTGACAGCTTCTGTTGCGGCACTTGTATGTACCGTAGGGGCAACGATCCTTTCCTGTCGTCAGGCACTGGCAGAGCCCCCGGCATCCCTGATGCGCCCGCCGGCACCGAAGGAGGGCAAGCGGATCCTTCTGGAGCGGATTCCGTTTTTGTGGAAACATCTGAACTTTACATGGAAATCATCGCTTCGAAATCTTTTCCGCTACAAGAAACGACTGTTTATGACGATCTTCGGCATCGCGGGAAGTATGGCACTGATGCTGGTAGGTTATGGAATCCAGGATTCTGTTTCGGATATCGTTAATCTCCAGTATGCAAATATCCAGCATTATGACGGCACGATTATCTCCGATGACGATGCGACGGAGCAGGAAAAGAAAGCACTCACAGAGGAACTGGATAAGAATGAAAAACTGGAGCACTACACGAAGATCCAGCTTTCCAAACTCACAGCACCAAATGGCAAGTCAAATTTAAGCATATATGTTTATGTTCCGGAAAATCTGGATAACTTTAAAAAGGATGTTACGCTCAGAAACCGCAAAACAAAGGAAGAATATGAGCTGACAGACGCAGGTGCGGCAGTCAGTGAAAAAACAGCCGGTCTTCTGGACCTCAAAGTGGGAGACGAACTGACAGTCAAAAAAGACGACAGGGAATATCAGGTGAAAATCGCTGTCATCACAGAGAATTATGCCGGACATTATGTTTATATGACACCGAATGTTTATAAGGAAACCTTTGGTGAAGATCCGGATTATGCAGATATTGTTTTTGCTGTCAGAGATGAATACAAGGATCAGACAGAGTCGATTGGACAGAAGATCATGGAATCTCCGGCAGTCTTGAGTATCAGCTATACGGCCAGTACCATGGATATGGTAAACCGTATGCTCAGTACACTGGGGATCGTCATCATTGTGCTGATCGTATCGGCCGGAATGCTGGCGTTTGTTGTACTTTATAATCTGAACAATATCAACATCATGGAACGCCAGAGAGAGCTGGCGACACTCAAAGTGCTGGGATTTTTTGACGGGGAAGTTTCACAGTATGTGTTGAGGGAAAATATCATCCTGACTATAGCAGGAATTCTTTTCGGTGCTGTTTTTGGAATCCTTCTGCACCGCTATATCATCGTGACCGTAGAGGTTGACGCAGTCATGTTCGGAAGGAACATCCGGCCGATAAGCTTCGTATACTGTGCGGTGATCACCTGTATTTTCTCGATCATCGTAAATATCTTTATGCACAGAAAACTCAAGAAGATCGACATGGTAGAATCACTGAAATCTGTCGAATAATAAAAATTCTGGAATATATGTGATTTTTCATCAATCCTTCTTGACAAGGTCGAAAAATGCAATTATAGTAGTTTCAGAGTTAGGCAAACATTGCCCTTCACACAAGCAGTGTGAGGGGCTGTTTTTTCAATAAAGGAATTAGCCTATATAATAGGAGGACATTATGAGCAAAGAACTTGCAAAGACTTATGACCCGAAAGGGCTGGAAGAACGTCTCTATCAGAAATGGATGGACAACGGATACTTCCACGCAAAAGTAAATCCAGACAAGAAACCATTTACCATCGTTATGCCGCCGCCGAACGTAACCGGCCAGCTTCATATGGGACATGCACTCGATGAAACCATGCAGGATATCCTGATCCGTTTCAAGAGAATGCAGGAATATGAAGCACTCTGGCAGCCGGGAACTGACCACGCAGCGATCGCAACAGAGGTCAAAGTCATCGACAAGCTGAAAAAAGAAGGAATCGACAAACACGACATCGGACGTGAAGAATTCCTCAAACATGCATGGGCATGGAAAGAAGAGTACGGCGGAAAGATCATCAACCAGCTCAAGAAGCTCGGTGCATCTGCTGACTGGGAGAGAGAACGTTTCACCATGGACGAGGGATGCTCCAAGGCAGTACAGGAAGTTTTCATCCGTCTCTACGAGAAAGGTTACATTTACAAAGGCTCCAGGATCATCAACTGGTGTCCGGTATGCCAGACTTCCATCTCTGATGCAGAAGTTGAGCATGAGGACCAGGACGGATTTTTCTGGCACATCAACTATCCGATCGTAGGCGAAGAAGGAAGATTCGTAGAAATCGCAACCACACGTCCGGAAACACTGCTCGGTGATACCGCAGTAGCAGTAAACCCGGAGGATGAGAGATACAAGGATCTGATCGGCAAGATGCTGAAACTGCCTCTGACGGACCGTGAGATCCCGGTTATCGCAGATGAGTACGTTGACAAAGAATTCGGAACAGGCTGCGTTAAGATCACACCGGCACACGACCCGAACGACTTCGAAGTAGGCAAACGCCACAATCTCGAAGAGATCAACATCCTGAACGATGACGCTACTATCAATTCCCTTGGCGGCAAATACGCAGGAATGGACCGCTACGAAGCACGTAAGGCAATGGTGGCAGACCTCGATGCACAGGGACTTCTGGTCAAAGTTGTTCCGCACAACCACAGCGTTGGTACACATGACCGCTGCGGCACAACCGTAGAGCCAATGATCAAACCACAGTGGTTCGTCCGCATGGATAAAATGGCAAAAGCAGCTATGGACGCGCTGAAACCGGGCGAACTGGAATTTGTTCCGGCAAGCTTCGGAAAGACATATCTGCACTGGCTGGAGAACATCCGTGACTGGTGTATTTCCCGTCAGCTCTGGTGGGGCCACAGGATCCCGGCTTACTACTGCGATGAGTGCGGTGAAGTAGTCGTTGCAAGAGAAATGCCGGAGAAATGCCCGAAATGCGGCTGCACACATCTCCATCAGGATGAGGACACTCTGGATACATGGTTCAGCTCCGCTCTGTGGCCGTTCTCCACACTTGGATGGCCGGACAAGACACCGGAACTGGAATACTTCTATCCGACAGATGTACTGGTAACAGGATATGATATCATCTTCTTCTGGGTTATTCGTATGGTATTCTCCGCACTGGAGCAGACAGGAGAAGTTCCGTTCCATCATGTACTGATCCATGGTCTGGTACGTGACTCTCAGGGACGCAAGATGAGTAAATCCCTCGGAAACGGTATCGATCCTCTTGAAGTTATCGACAAATACGGCGCAGATGCACTTCGTCTGACTCTGATTACAGGTAATGCACCTGGAAACGACATGCGTTTCTACTGGGAGCGTGTAGAATCCAGCCGTAACTTTGCAAACAAGATCTGGAACGCATCACGTTTCATCATGATGAACCTGGAAGGAAAGACAGTCACCGAACCGGCAGACCTTAATGAGCTCTGCTTCGAGGATAAATGGATTCTTTCCAAACTCAACACCGTGATCCGTGACGTAACAGACAACATGGATAAATATGAACTTGGAATCGCCGTACAGAAGGTTTATGATTTCCTGTGGGATGAGCTCTGTGACTGGTACATCGAGATGGCCAAGGTACGTCTCTGGAAAGCAGACGAGAATCCGAAGGCAGCCAACGATGCACTCTGGACACTGCGTACAGCCCTGACAGAAGGACTGAAACTGCTTCATCCATACATGCCGTTCATCACAGAAGAAATCTACTGTACACTTCTTCCGGAAGAAGAGTCCATCATGATCTCTGACTGGCCGGTATTCCAGGAAGCATGGGTATTCCCGGAAGCAGAAAAAGCAGTAGAGAGCTTCAAGGAAGCTGTCCGCGGAATCCGTAACACACGTACAGAAATGAACGTGCCGATGAACCGCAAGACACATCTTTACATCGTAGGTAAGGATGCAGACACCTGTGCAAGATACGAAGCCTGCAAGAAATCCTTTGTAAATCTCGCATTTGCAAAAGAGATCCACGTACAGGAAAATAAGGACGGAATCGGCGAGGACGCAGTATCCGTTGTTGTATCTGATGCAGTTGTATACATGCCTCTGGAAGACCTTGTTGACAGAGAAAAAGAGATGGAACGCCTCAAGAAAGAGCAGGAGCGTCTCACCAAAGAGATCGCAAGATGCCAGGGTATGCTCAACAATCCGAACTTTGTAAACAAAGCACCGGAAGCAAAAGTAAACGCAGAAAAAGAAAAACTTCAGAAATACGAAGAAATGATGGAAAAGGTAAACGTACAGCTGAAACAGATGGAAAAATAATAAAGGAGCATTCAGATGAAATGGTATAAAGTGTGTAACCGGATTTCCCTGCTGCTTCATGCACTGTGCAGTGCACTTGGCTATTTCCTGATCGAGATGATCAGCCGCCGTTCTTTTTCGGCAGCATGGACATATATGACCACGAAACCACTTGTCTTTGCATACAATGCTGCACTGATTTTTACAACTTCACTGATCGTGTATCTTTTCCGCAGGAGATGTTTCTGGCGAGTTCTGATCTCGATCTTGTGGCTGTTGCTTGGTATTATCAATGGAGTGATCCTGTCCAACAGGGTTACTCCGTTTACCGGACCGGATCTTCATCTTCTGACAGATGGAATGGCAGTCCTGAATAAATATCTGCCGGCGTGGGGCGTAGTGCTTGCGCTGATCCTTCTGGGATTTTTTGCACTGCTGCTTCTGATCCTTCTGATCAAGGCACCGAAGTACAAACGTAAGGTGAAGTTCCGCTATGACCTTCTCCTTGTCGTTGTCGGAGCGGCTCTTTTTGCGGGAGCGACACAGCTTGCGCTTGAGAAGAGGATCCTGTCCAACTATTTTGGAAATATTGCGTTTGCATATGAGGATTATGGATATCCTTACTGCCTCGCAGTAACGATCTTTGATACAGGGATCAGTTGTCCGAGAGATTACTCTGAGCAGGAGATCACCCGTATCGAAAAGACAGAAGACAATCTTCCGGCAACAAACGAGGACAGCAAGCCGAACATTATCTTTGTACAGCTTGAGTCTTTCTTTGATCCGACGCTGGTAGAGTATCTGAACATCTCAGAGGATCCGATCCCGAATTTCCGTAAACTCATGAAAGAATACACTTCGGGATATTACAAGGTTCCATCTGTAGGAGCAGGAACTGCCAACACAGAATTTGAATCTATCACCGGTATGAGCCTTCATTATTTCGGACCGGGTGAGTATCCATACAAGAGCATTCTCAAGGAAACCACCTGCGAAAGTGCACCGTATGTGCTCAAGAATCTTGGATATTCGACTCATGCAGTACATAATAATGAGGCGAATTTCTATGGAAGAAGGAGCATTTTCCCGAATCTTGGATTTGATACCTTCACTTCTGCAGAATACATGTCGGAGGAAGAGGACAAGAATCCGCTTGGCTGGACCAAGGATGAAGTTCTGACGGATGAAATTATCAAATGTCTGGATTCTACGGAGGAATCAGATTACATTTATACGATTTCCACGCAGGGACATGGAGCCTATCCGGAAGAACAGCTGATCGACGATCCGGAGATCACAGTTTCCGGAGCCGAGACAGAGGCTCAGAACAATCAGTGGGAATACTACTGTAATGAGATCCATGAGATGGATAACTTTGTCAAGGAACTTACAGATGCGCTTGCAGATTATCCGGAGGATGTGATCCTTGTTATGTATGGCGATCATCTTCCGACCATGGGACTTACTGTGGAAGATCTCAAGAACAAATATCTGTTCCAGACACAGTACGTTATGTGGGATAACTTCGGTCTGGAGAAAAAAGATGAAAACCTTGCAGCTTATCAGATGGCAGCAGAGGTCATGGACCGTGCCGGTATCCACGAAGGTACGATCTTCCGTTATCATCAGGCGAGAAGAAATACAAGGAATTATCAGGTGGATCTGGAGACTCTTCAGTATGACGTGCTTTACGGCAAGAAATATTCCTATGACGGAGAAAGCCCGTTCCAGAGGACCAAGATGCGGATGGGACTTTATGATGTGACACTGGATTCCATGGAAGAGATATCTACAGTGGATCATACCTACCGGCTCAAGGGAACGAATTTCACGCCATCCAGTCAGGTCAAACTGAACGGAGAATGGTATGATACAGTCTATGTAAATCCGACCACTCTGATGATCTCGGGAACAGAGATCAATGATTTTGACCGGGTTTCTGTTGTTCAGCGAAGCAACAGTTCTACCAGAAAAGCACTGAGCAAGAGTTACGATCGCTCGGCTTATATGTTGTATAACGAAAATAAATGGAAACTTCCGGCAGAAAATTAAAGATTTTGCCGAATAAAAGATTACGATTGGTACTGGACATCTTTCACCACTCATATATAATGAATATCGTAGTAGTTAAGGAGCGTATGGCTCCTTGCTGCTGCGAATACATTATAGGATAAAGTGGTGAATTTTTTTATGAATTACGAAGAGGCAGTTGCTTATATTGAAGAAACCCCGAAATTTACGACCAAGAATAAGATGGAGCATACGAAGGAATGCCTGAAACGTCTTGGTGATCCGCAGGATAAATTCCGCGTGATCCATGTGGCAGGTACAAACGGCAAGGGAAGTACCTGTGCATTCCTGACGTCTGTTCTGAGAGAGGCAGGATATTCCTGCGGACTCTTTACTTCTCCGCATCTGGTCGTGATCAATGAGCGTTTTCAGATCAATGAGAAAAATATCGATGATGAGACATTCCTGCGTGCATTCTGCAAGGTCAAAGCACTGGCAGATGAACTGGTAGAAGAAGGAAACTATCATCCGACATATTTTGAATTCCTGTTCCTGATGGGAATGGTGATCTTTGCAGATGCCGGGGTGGATTATGTAGTGCTTGAGACAGGACTTGGCGGCAGGCTGGATGCAACAACAGCAGTAGAAAATCCGGTTGCCTGTGTGATCACATCGATCAGTTTTGATCATATGCAGTATCTGGGAAATACGATCGAGGCCATCGCAGGGGAAAAAGCCGGGATCATTGTTCCGGGAGTGCCTGTGATCTACGATGGAAACGATCCAAAGGCAGCAGGAGTGATCAGAGCAAAGGCACAGGAACTGAACAGCCCATATTATGAAGTGACAAGGAAAGATACAGAAATTATCCGAAATACACGCTCTGGCATTGATTTTTCATTTAAGAATGAGTATTATGGTAACACAGTATTTTCCATTCCGTTTATTGCTGTTTATCAGGTGATGAACAGTTCTCTTGCCATCAAAACGATCGAAGTGCTGAAGGACGTCATTCCGGTATCTGCGGATGCAGTAAAGAAGGGACTTCTTGAAACGCGCTGGCAGGGAAGAATGGAAACTGTACTGCCGGGCGTGATCGTAGACGGTGCGCATAATGAGGATGGAGTTGCCAAGTTCGTGGAAACAGCGGCACATTTTCAGAAGGAGTATCCGCTTACACTGCTGTTTTCGGCAGTTGATGACAAGGATTATACAGATATGATCCATACGATCCTGGACAAGATCCAGTTCAAACATGTGGTAGTTACCCAGGTGGGAGGTTACCGTAAAGTACCTGCAGAACATCTGGCAGAGATCTTCCGTGAGAATGGCTGTCCTTCCGCTGAAGTCTGTGATGACGCGGAGGAGGCATTTAAGAAAGCACTTGCGGTCAAGGGCGAAGATGGACTGCTGTTTTGCGTAGGTTCCCTGTATCTGGTAGGCGAGATCAAGACCGCTATCCTTAAGGGAATCGGAAAATAAGGAGAATTTATTATGATCGATTATGAAGAGGAACTGAAGAAATTTGAACCCTGTCTGGATGTCACAGACGCAGAGGGTGCGATCTATGACAGAGAGCTGACTGATATTCTGGATGTCCTTCAGGAAGTCTTAAGAGAGGCAAAAAGCAATCGACGCACAAGATAAGAAGCATACGAAGTACACAAAGGGAGAAATAGTGAATGAATTGTGTGAACTGTGGGGCATTTCTTACAGACATGGATCTGGACTACTGTCCGAACTGCGGATATAATGTACTGATCCAGAAAAAAGTAGATTATCTGTCCAAGAGTTTTTACAATCAGGGTCTGGAGAAGGCAAGCATCCGTGATCTTTCCGGAGCGATCGCCTGTCTGAAACAGAGTCTGATCTATGATAAGAGAAATATCAAGGCGAGGAATCTTCTTGGGCTTGTTTATTTTGAGACAGGAGAAGTGGTTTCTGCACTCAGCGAATGGGTGATTAGTAAGAATCTTCAGCCGACGAGAAACCTTGCAACAGAATACATCAATAAACTTCAGGCGAACAGAAACCGTCTGAATGCGATCAATGAGACAATCAAGAAATATAATCACGCATTGCTTCTGTGCCGTGAAGGACATGAAGATATGGCGGCAATTCAGCTGCGCAAGATTCTTTCACAGAATCCGAAGCTTATCAAGGGATATCATCTTCTTGCATTGATCCAGATGAAAAATCATGAATGGAACAAAGCGAGAAGAACTCTTCGGAAGGCAGCGCGTATTGATAAGACGAATACGACAACGCTTCGCTTTCTGAGGGAAGTGGATGAACAGACAGGAGTTACGACCAAGCTTGAAAAGAAGGGAAAAAAGGGATTTTTCCATTCGGGCAGTTCAAAGCAGCAGGAGATGGATGTGCTGGCTCCGGATCAGGTTGTGCAGCAGCCTGTTTACAGAGAACGCTCCAGAATTTCTCTGTTTTTTGTTCTGATGACGGGAATCGTGGCTGGAGTTGGTGCTTTCTGGATGCTGGCAGTTCCGGCAATCCGTCAGGGAATTTACAAGGAAGCGAACCAGCAGATCGTCCAGTACAGTGAATCGCTTGCAAGTCAGGCGGCAGAACTTACCAAGGCGCAGAATGATGCGAAGGAAGCCACGAATTCGGCAGATGAAGTTACACAGCAGCTGACTTCTGAACAGACAAAGAGTACGAGTTATCAGGCACTTCTGCAGGCATACGCAGATTATCAGCAGAAGAATCTGGACGATGCTGCACTGGAACTGCAGAATGTACAGGCAGATGTTCTTTCAGATGCACAGAAAACAATCTATAATACGATCAGTCAGGCTGTAAGTTCCGGAAATGCCGGATCAGATGATACTTCTGGTGATGGAAGCGATGACAGCGGTGATTACGATGAATCAGATTATTATGAATAATATTATAGTGAACAGTTAGTGATAGCTGCAGGCAATGCAGGGACAAAACGCTATAAGAGGAACCTCGGAGAAGGGGATGTGTATGATGCACATCTCCTTTTTTGTATTTGTATATTGAGGATGCCTGAATGGAACAGTAAAAAAATTGCAGGGGGAATGAAAATGAATGAGCTGTTTGAATTCAAAGACGCAATCTTGACGGTACATCTTCCGCAGGATCTTGACCATCCGCAGTCGGACTGGATCCGAAAGGAGACGGACAGGATCATGAGCAGAACCTATGTCAAAAGGATTGTTTTTGATTTTGAGAATACGGAGTTTATGGACAGTTCTGGTATCGGACTGATCATGGGGCGATACCGGGCGCTGGGGATGGGGCAGAAGTGTATCATGGCAGTCAATACAGGCAGTCATATTGACAAACTGCTCCATTTATCAGGAGTCCACAGATATATGGAGATTCAGAGGGCAGAGGAAGAAGGAGAAGATTATGGAAAAAGCAAATGAAGTAACACTTGTATTTGACAGCAGGCCGGTAAATGAAGCCCTGGCAAGGATTACGGCGGCATCATTCTGTACGCAGCTCAATCCGACGCTGGAGGAAGTGGCAGATCTCAAGACCGCAGTTTCTGAGGCAGTCACCAACAGCATTATCCATGCTTATGAGGGAGAAATACATAAGATAGAGATGAAACTCTGTATTACCGGTCAGGAAATCTATGTGGAGATCACAGATCATGGGAAGGGAATCCCGGACATTCAGAAGGCAATGGAACCGATGTACACCACAAAGGCAGACACAGACCGGTCCGGTATGGGATTTACCTTTATGGAGGCATTTATGGATGACCTGAAAGTAGAATCACAGGTTGGTGCAGGAACCCGGGTGCGGATGAAAAAACTCATCGGCCGGTAAAGGATAGCTTATGGAACATACTCTTGCCCTGATCGGGCGTGCACACCAGGGGGATAAAGAGGCAAGAGATACGTTATTTGAAGAGAATACAGGACTTATTTACAGCGTGGCACGGCGTTTCCTTGGGCGAGGCGTGGAGATGGAAGATCTTTTTCAGATAGGGAGCATCGGGCTTCTCAAGGCGGTGGATAAATTTGACCCGGCATTTGAGGTGAAATTTTCCACATATGCCATCCCGATGATCTTAGGAGAACTGAAACGCTTTTTCAGGGATGATGGAATGATCAAGGTGAGCCGGTCCATCAAAGAAAACCAGCACAGAGTCTATCTGGCGAGAGAAAAGATAGAGAAAGAACTGGGCAGGGAACCGAGCCTCAAAGAAATCGCAGAAATGCTCGAAATGCCGCCCGAAGAAGTCGCGATGACGATGGACTCAGCGGCAGAAGTAGAATCCCTGTACAGAACCGTCTATCAGAGCGAGGGAACCGACATCTCCCTCATAGACAAGATCCCGGAAAAAGAAAACGCCGAAGAGCATCTCCTGAACCGGATCTTCCTCGAGGAAATCCTCGGAAAACTGGAATCCTCCGACCGCAAACTTCTCTACATGCGCTACTTCCAGGACCAGACCCAGACCCAGATCGCAGAACAGCTAGGCGTTTCCCAGGTGCAGGTGTCGCGGATGGAGAAGAGGATATTGAAGAAGCTGAGGAGTTTGTATCGAGATGGATGATTACTTTATTTCTCGATGCCCGATATGCTGATTACATTAAGCCGTCAGCATCGATTTATATGTAAAAACAGAATATTATATTCTCTTTGCGCTTGGTTTCTTTGTTTCTGAGTTTATTATAAAGATTTTCAGAAGGAAAGTCAATGAGAGGAAAGACGGAATAAGTCTTATATAAAAAACGGCTGCCAGGAAATCGCCCGGCA